>JACMIS010000962.1 GCA_014381035.1 Armatimonadota bacterium | reverse complement strand
CGATGTTGGCGCGTCGCTCCTCATTGATCTTGTTTACCATCGCGGCGAGGGTGGTGGATTTACCGGAACCGGTCGGACCTGTGACCAGCACCAAGCCCTGACGGTGGCGTGTCAACTCGCCTAACACAGGCGGGAGTCCGAGTTGTTCGAGTGAGTAAATTTTGAGGGGGACCAACCGGCAGACCAGACCCATCGAGCCTTTTTGCTGAAAAACGTTGCAGCGGACCCGTGTGATCCCTTCGAGTTCGAAGGCAAGGTCCATCTCGTGGCGATGTTCGAATCGCCCGATCTGCTCATGACTCATCACCGAGTAAGCCAGCTTGCGGGTGTCGTCGGCGGTCAGCTTGCCGTATCCAGAATCGGTAATAACCTGGATACGTCCGTGAATACGCATCGCGGGCGGACTGCCTTCTTTGATAAATAAGTCGGAGGCTTTCTTCTCGAATGCGAGACGAATCAAATCCCGTAAATCCGCCATAGGGTCTGCTATTCCTTCCCGATAAAACTGTATTTGTGTAACGCTCAATCGTTTGACTGGTTACGGGCAAGCGAAATCCCGCACCGGTGAATGGGTGCATTGTACCGCAAATACTACGGTTTCGTCACGAGGCGCGATGTCATTGCGTAGATAATTAATGCCACTGCGGTTGCGAACAGTGCGATGCCCACGATGCCTACGACGCGACGCGTTTGTCCGCCCTGTGAATCCGGTTTTGTCGCCACTACTGTTTTGGGTGTCGCCGCCCCCGTCTGGTACTGCGGAAGACCGAACGAAGCAGGCGATGGTTCCGGTTTCTTTATATTCGCCACGGCGGCGACGGTTCCCTGCCCTGAAGATGCCGAAAAGGTGATCCGTTCGTTATCGAACGACACCGGACCAGTATAAGCGAAATCGGTGCCGGTGAAAAAAACCATGTTGATGCGCCGAACATCGCCGAACGCCCGCAGGAACGGTTCCCAGTTTATTGTCCCGTCTTCTGCGTAGATCGCGCCGCTGGTTTCGAACGATGCCGCCGAAAGGTTGCCTTTCGGCGTCTGATCGTCGCTCAAAGGGTTCGGTACGGCGGGGGCGTCGGAGAACTTGCGATTTGTCGCCTTCCATTTCGTCAGGGCGAGCAATGCGTCTATCCGCCCCTGCGCTACGGCTTTCGGCACTTGCTTCGGGTACACGGACGACACGGCGTAGACCTCGTTGGGCAACGGCAATACCACTATTTGCACGTCCGGCTGTGTGTTGGCAGGTATCGGTCGGGGGCGTGTGCCCGCTTCGTCAGGCGTGGGTGCCCCCCTTTGTGCGATGGCGGGAGACGGCGACATCGCGAGCACGACCGCCAGTGATGTCAGTAGAGTCCAGACCACCATTGGCACTCTTTTTTTCCGCACTGAAAATAGTTCTCGCATGCCATAGTTTAGCCTGTTTTCACCGGTTTTGCCCGTAGATTGGTGGCTGGTCGGCTTAAACCCCGGTGCCCTGGGGAACAACAAAGCGAGGGAGAAAACAGAATGAGCGATACAAAAAGCGACGGTGCCATCGGCACCGGTGCGATCAATGGCGCGAATCCGGTCACGGGGGGGACGTTCGGTGGCACGAACGGCATTGGCACGGGCAACGCTAACACCGGCGATCCTGACACCGCGACGATTCCGACCGGTTCGCATGGTGGCGGGATGGGGAGCGGCGCGGGGCTGGACGTGGACGACCTGCAAGATTCCGTGGATGGCAAACCGGTGATGACCGATACGAAGCCCGCCGACGGCGCGGGAACCGGCAACTACGCAAACTCGCACAGCGACGACGAACAATCTGGTGTGGTCGGCGAAAAAGACGGCGTCACGGCGGGGGGCGGGATTTAGTAGATCAGTAAACCGAGGCGAGGGCGGCACCAGTGTATACCGCCGTCCCCGTTTCTGTTAAAACACCCGGTCCAGAGACAGTACGAATCCTGGAAGTTCCGGGTCGGCGGCGACGGTCGTGGGGGCGGGAAGCGTTTCCGCCGCCATGTCAGGTCGGTAGACGTACACCGTGCGGTTCTTGCGGTCGATCAACCAGCCGAGGCGCACGCGGTTGGTTTTGTACTCCTCCGTCTTCGCCCGCACCCGCGGCAGACGCTCGCACGGAGGCATGACCTCGACAACAAAATCCGGCGCGACCGGCGCGTGAAGTTCGCGCTCGCTCAGCGGCAAAACGTCGTAGCGCGACTTCTCGACATAGGCTACATCGGGTGCCCGGATCGCGCCGTTCGGAAACTTGAAACCGGACGACGCATCGAACACGTACCCCGGTTCGCCGTTCATGCGATTCCAGAGCGAGAGTTCTACCAGCACATAGCCGTTGGCTTTTCCCGTTTCACTGCCCGATGGCGGCATTAGTTGCACCTCCCCGTCCGCATTGCGCTCAAAAGGTAGCGTGGTGTCCGCGTTCGCAACGCAGAACTCGAAGAATCCCCGGTCGTCGGGTAGGGTGAACGTCGGGGACGGCACGGTCCGCGTTTCGCCCCATTCCGTCACCTGTAGAAATAGTTCCGGTGCTTCGGTGGTTTTTATGCGCTTATTTTACCCGACCCGCTATGCGTCCGCTGT
>JACMIS010000961.1 GCA_014381035.1 Armatimonadota bacterium | reverse complement strand
GGTAGGTTCCAGTTCGCGCCACGATGCATAACGAAACACCATCGAATAAGGCAGGAAGATCTCGGAGTTCGTGTAGCTACACCAACCTTTGAGGGGATTATCAAGCGGTCCTGGTGCGGGTTTAAATCGATAAACTACGGCGTCCATGCGACGATTATACCGCTTATACCGGCAACCAGGTTATAACTTGCACACACGAATTCTATCGTGATAACATTGTATAAACTAAAACAGGAGAAAACTTACATGCCCCGCACTTTACAAAAACATGGCAACAGCCAGGCAATAGTCATCGAAAAGCCGCTGATGGAAGCGACCGGAATCACAATGGAAACACCGCTTGAAGTCACAGTCTCCGGCGACGTAATCACGATTCGCCCCGCGAACGTCGGTGTCAGCCGGGAGGTGATGGCGGCTTCGCTGGAAAAAGTATTCCCGCGCTACGAGCAGATGCTCAAGAATCTGGCGAAATGAGCGATGTAGAGGTTCGGTTCCTCAGCGTCGAGAACATATTGCAGGCGCACGACTTTTCTCTTCAGCGGACAGGTGGCGCGGCGGGACTGCGCGATCTCGGCTTGCTCCAATCCGCCGCGATGATGCCGCAACAGCAGTTCGGCGGCTTCTATTTGCATGAGGGGCTGGCCGGGAAGGCCGCCGCGTATCTGTACCATCTTGCCGCGAACCATCCATTCGTGGACGGCAACAAGCGCACGGCAGTCCTAGCTGCGCTCATCTTTCTGGACATTAACGGCGTGGAAAACCTTCCCGCGCCGGACGAATTGGAAAAAGTTACTTGGTCTATCGCGGACGGGTCCATGACGAAGCCGGAACTCACCGAATGGTTCCGACAACAGATCGGCGAACCCTCAGAGCAAGAGTAACGCGGGGAGTTTCTCACCCGCTTCGTAATTACTGTGGTCCTCATGAGCGATGAGCAGCGCGTTCGCCCCGACGAGCGACGAAATGCGGTGCGAACCCTGCGCTCCGGTGGTTGTCGCGAACGCTTCCCCATCCCGATAGACGAGACGGGCACGGACAAACTCGCGGCGCCCCGGTTCGTGCGGCAACGGTTCGGCGAGAGTCGTGGTGATATGCGGTCGAGACGTTTCCCGGTGTCCGGCGAGGCGACGTAGCACCGGGCGCACGAACAACTCGAATGTCACCAGCGACGATACGGGGTTTCCTGGTAGTCCGAAAAACAGCGCATCCCCTACCCCCCCGAAGGCGAGCGGTTTACCCGGCTTGATGGCGATGCGCCAGAAATCGAGCGAGCCAACCTCTTCCACAATACCTTTCACAAAGTCCGCATCCCCGACCGACACTCCTCCCGACGTGATCACGACGTCGCACCGCGACAACGACAACAGGGCATTTCGGATCGCGTCTTTGTCGTCCGGCGCGTGGAGCCGCTGCGTGACAATGCCGCCTGCCGCAAGAACTGCGGCTTCGATGGCATGACTGTTCGAGTCGCGGATCTTCGCGTGAGGCAGGACGCGTGTCGTCACCGGGACCAATTCGTTGCCGGTAGAAAGGATCCCAACGCGGGGGCGGGCGTAGCAGGAAACGCGCATGATGCCGAGCGACGATAGTAAGCCGACCGTTCCGGCGTCCACGACTTCACCGCTATGAAGAACTGTCTCACCCGTCGCGACATCGCTTCCAGCACGGCGGATGAACTTCGGAGAACCTGGGACCGATGCATGGACCGAGTTGAAATCGCCTTCGTAGGTATCCTCGACCATTACAATTCCAGACGCGCCAACAGGGACCATCGAACCGGTCGCGACATACATCGCCTCACCCGCGCCAATCGCGCACGGCGGCAGTTCGCCGGCGAGAACAGTTCCAACCCGAAGATGTTCGCCGATGCCTACGGTCACGTCACCCAACGCGAAGCCGTCTACCGCGCTGTTGTCGAACGGCGGCAGGTCTTCCCTGGCGACGACTGGTTCCGCGAGGGCGCGACCGTAGGCGTCAGCGGTGGACACGATCTCTGCGGGGAGCGGGTCGGCGTGCGAAAGGACCCGGGAGAGGGCTTCGTCGTAAGTCAGCATGGAGTAGCCCCCTATCCCCCCTTCCGAGAAAAGAAAGGGGATTGGGGGGACACACAGCCATGTCTCATTCGGCTTTCCAATCCCCCGACTTGCCGCCCGTCTTTTCCAGCAAGCGCGTCGGACCGATCACCATACCTTTGTCCACCGACTTGCACATATCGTATACCGTCAGCGCAGCGGCGGAGACCGCGACCAGTGCTTCCATTTCCACACCGGTTCGCCCGACACAGGTCGCGGACGCTTCGATATGGA
This sequence comes from Armatimonadota bacterium, assembly GCA_014381035.1. The sequence continues at coordinate 433 of JACMIS010000961.1, read as the reverse complement.
CGCCGCTGTCGGTCAGATCTAGGTCAATGTTGACGCCCGCTAGCGGGAGTGGATGACAGAGCGGGATCCACTCGCCGGTACGCTTCGCGGCAAGGATGCCCGCGATCCGAGCGACGGTGAAAACATCGCCTTTCGGCATTGCTTTTTCGGCGACGAGTCGACGTGTTTCGGCATTCATAGCAACGAAACCTTCGGCCCGGGCGGTGCGGGTAGTCTCCGTTTTTGCCGAAACGTCCACCATTTTTGCCGTACCGGACTCATCCAGGTGGGAAAAAGTTTCACTCATTTTCGGATATTTTACCATTTTTGAGGAACGATTGTAGCAAAACGTAACGACACAGGTATAATGTGCTTGTGCGAATGTGGCGGGAGTTTAGCCCTCCTCCTGCCCGGTAGTTTCCAGCGATACGGTTGACAGTTTTCTTCGGAGTGC
>JACMIS010000960.1 GCA_014381035.1 Armatimonadota bacterium | reverse complement strand
GGCGCGGTTCGCTCTGTGACACTCGGAAAATACAGTTCGTCGTAGTCCTGAACATACTGCATGATGCCCAGACCGATCTGGCGAACGTTCGACAGACAGGAGGATTGTCGGGCTTTCTCCCGTGCTTGAGCAAAAACGGGAAAAAGTATCGCAGCGAGGATGGCGATAATAGCGATAACAACCAGTAGTTCAATGAGCGTAAAGCCGTGGGGGCGACGTATACTATGCATATTCGATTGACAATCCTTTGTTTTGTGTGAAGTTTATTTTCACATACTTGATAAGGTTTGTCAACATTAACGAAGGGAATTTTATTGTGCCGTATCGCTTACACGAGATCGAATCCCCGATCCCCGATTTCCACCAGAACCTGCGCGTCGTGCTCCTCGGAACCGGTTCGCCGCGGGCGTATCTGAACCGCGCGAAATCCGCCGCGCTTATACTCGCAGGGTACGACGCCTTTCTGCTCGACTGCGGGGGTGCGGTCGTTGACCAGTTGCTCCGCGCAGGCATGTACCCGCATCGCATCAACGACGTGTTTTTTACGCATCATCATAGCGACCATAATTCCGGTTTTTTCGACTTCTTTATCAGCAGTTGGCGTTCGCACGTCGGGATCATCAAGGGCAGAAGCGAGCCGCTTCGGGTGTATGGTCCGACCAACACGCGGGCGATCATCGGCAGGATGCGGGAAGGATTCGACTACGACGTGTCGCTACGGATCGGCTACAACAAATCGGACGCGGCGGCGGCGGAGATCGTTTATACCGAACTCGACAACGGCATCATCTACGAGAAGAACGGAGTTAAGGTGACTGTATTCGAGGTCGATCACCGCCCGGTCCACCCCGCGCTCGGATACGTGTTCGAGTATAACGGAAGAAAAGTGGTACTGTCCGGCGACACGCGCCCCGTCCCGGCGATGGCTGATCACGCCCAAAATGCCGACCTTCTGATCCACGACGCGCTCCAGAAGAATTGGCTGGATGCCATCGCCGAGGCGAACCCGGAAGATGCCGTCCAGGTTCGCAACCCGCAGAAGTATCACACGACTACCCTGGAAGCGGCGCAAATCGCCCGCGACGCAAACGTGAAAAAATTAGCGCTGACACACCTCATCCCGCCACCCGCGCCGGACGCCGAATCGGAAGCGGCGTTCGTGGAGGGCATGGACGCTATCTACCCCGGTCCCATCGTGGTCGCTCGCGATTTGATGTCGTTCGACGTGTGACAAAAAGTGGGCGGCAACTTTTCGGAGTTGCCGCCCGATAGAAGGTAAACAATGTTCGACTATCCGACCCGCTACGGGGTGGTCGGGTTGCGCCGCCAATCGTTATCGTTATAGGATCGCCACGTAGCATCGCCGTTTGTCGCGGGAACCGAGGTACCGCTGACATCGGCAGCACCTTGCTTCGGCGTGGTTTTTACCCACTTGACGTGACCGTCGGCGTACGCAAAGTTGGTCCCTTGCGAGTGTCGGATCGCCGGGCGAGCCTGGGCATTGACACTGAACGCATACGGTTGCGGATACATTCCTCCGCGGGACGGGTTGTAGGTTTTCGGTCCCAGATCGTAGCGGTTCGCATCACCAATCAGAATAAAGTTCGCCGGTCGGGAAATAGACGCCAGCGGTGTGTCGTCGTTCACGCCGAAGTCTCGGAGGTCAATCGTCCCCGCGCCGGAATAGTTAGCGGCTTGATTCGTTCCAGAGGGGACGAACTTCGCATCGCTGAGGTGAAACCCGTAGTCGTTCGGGAACCAGTTTCCGACCGTATCCCAATCGGTTCCCTGAACACCCCAATCCGGCGCAGAAGGATCTTTATAGATGGCATCCGTCTTCACATAAGGCTCGATCCGCTTGCGATAGCTGAACTGTGCGTAGTAGTCACGCTGTTGCGCGGGCGTGAGCCCTCCCGGCGGTGCGGGTGCTTGACGCTCGGTCGCGGTCGGGAAAAAGGTTTCGTCATAGTCTTGCAAATATTGCAGGACGCCGAGCGAGATCTGTTTCAGATTCGAGGTACCAGTAGCTTGACGGGCTTTGGCACGAGCTTGGGCGAATACCGGAAATAGGATCGCGGCGAGGATCGCTATTATAGCGATAACGACTAACAGTTCGATCAGCGTAAAGGCGCGTCGTGTCATTAAGTTCATCTTTCTCATGGTTCGATTTCAATAGTTCGATCAGGGTTTCCCTGAAATAGTTTGTACGGTTGCCATCTGCGCACTGCCTGGCAGTATCATTTGCCCCCGTTTGTCGGGACAATCCGGGCGACTTGAGGCACCTCCGCGAATAGCCCGCCGAGCGCGGAGCGGTCCTGACGCAGGTAGCCTGCCTCTTTGCTCCAGTCGGCGAAAGTCAGTACGGAATCTTTGAGCGGGTCCGCCGTGATTTCGGTGCGCGACAATGCCGTTTTCAATACATCGTCCGGAATGCCCTTGCCGCTGTTCAGTTCCTTGATACGTTCCCCGATGACTTTCCGGGCTTCGTCGGGGTTCGTGTTGATTTCGGTGATCGCGGCTTCATGCGCGGCGATGAATTTCGCCACCAGATCCGGGTGCTGTTTCAGAAATTCGGAGCGAACCACTACGACGGCGGTCGAGAACTTGCCATCCTTCCACAGGGTGCGCTCGTCGGCGATAACCTTTGCGCCGGTTTCCTTTTCCAGACGGGTGACCCACGGTTCGGGAACCCATGCGGCGTCCAGCCGTTTCTGCTGGAATTGGCTCAACGTATCGGCGGGCGCGAAGTCCAGGATAGTCACATTGCCACCTTTGTCTTTGGGAGCCAATCCGACCGTTTTAATCGCATGATGAAGCGAGAGGTCCTGCGTGCCGCCCTTTTGCGGGACGGAGACGGTTTTGCCTTGAAGATCGGCGATGGATTTAATCGATACGCCTGCTCGGGCTACCAGTGCCGCGCCCCCGGATGCCGCCCCGGAAATGATTTTGAGCGAGTCGCCGTTCGACTTCAGGTAGCCGTTGATAGCCGGTCCCGGTCCGATGTAGCCGAGATCCACCTCCCCGGCGAACAGGGCTTCTATTTCTGCCGGTCCGGCAGTGAAAACACGCTCCTCGATCTTCGCGGACTCGCCGAATGCTTTCTGAAAATCGCCCGTGCCGGTTCCATAAAGCGCGGCGGCGTGGGTAAGATTAGGGAAAAATGCCAGACGCACCGGAACGGGACCAGACTCCGCCCTGTCAGGCGCGGTCGTGCGTATCTCAGTCTTCTGACAACCGATCCCCATCGCCAGCGCGAAAGCCGGTATGGTTGCGAGAGCACAGGCGATAAACCGGCGGCGGGCAAGGGTCAAGCGAGCGACATTTTTCATGTGCCGCTATTATCACATTATCCGGTCGGGTTTGTCAAGTTTGTATTGTTGATTTTTTCGATAAGTTTGTATTAGTATCTATTATCGGGGGGGGAGAGGGCGAAGAATACCGTCGTTGACGCTGGGTCGTTGCGGTCCCGTCGGTCGGATGGATGCCGATTCCGGGTAGGCGAGTCTTGCCGCGACGCGTGCCATGCTTTCCGCCGCGATCACCAGACTCATGACGGCGGCGCGTCCGAGACGGCGGGCGAGCGGAGGCGCGGAAATGTCGTGGCGCAGTATGGTCAGTATTTCCGACTGTTCGGTAAGCACAGTGCGATACTGTCCCGCGACCTCCGCTGCCGCTGTTTTTTCGGTTCCTTGCCCGGTTTCCAGGACTCCCGAAACTTTCCCGTTCAGTTCCGTCACTGCCGCGACAAGCCGCTTGACGCGGGCGAAGGTGCCGTTCCCACCGGGGATGGAGGTTAAAATCGTGCACGTTTGCCAGGCATATCGGGCGGAGCGGAGCGCGACCGATTGATCCTGGGCATTCTGGGTCGCGCAAAGCACGCGGGGTCGTTGCTCTTTCGTCAGCGAGGTTTCGAGGAGAAGACTACGCCCGCGCTGTTCGATACGCTCGGCGATCTCGATGCCTTTTTGCAACGGTCCCAACACCCCTTCGGTCATCCCCCCCATCTGGGGACGCATCGCGCGGGTGAGGGTACTTTGTGTCAGGTTGACGAGTTTTAACAGATCGCCGTTGAACGAGTCCAAGATCAGTTCGTTGTTCTGCGCCCCATTTATCGTATGCGCGGATTCGTCAGACTGCGTAGTCGGGGCGAGACCACTGTTCGCGACTCGGTCCACCGCGTCAATGAGTGAGCCACGTCCCGAGTACGTCACGACCGCATCCTTGGGTGATGGTTCCACAAGGGATGAAATCTCATCGGTGTCTCTTTTTCCTTTTGGGTGAAGAAGCGACGATATTAGGGAACTGCCACGGCGCAACATAATTTAATGCAAGGCTCTTTTCAAATTGGGTTGAGATGGCACCGCTCGCGCGGCGACAGCTGCCATTATATTGTCGGTGAAACTGCGCCCGCTGTTCACCTATTTTATGAACGTATACAGAGGGTGGGAAATGGGTGAGCGACGGCACTCAAGTTAGTGTGTTTGCAAATTCCGTGCCACACTGAATCGTTGTACTTTAGATAGCTGGATTACCGCAAAATACCCCCGGCATCATACGCCGCAGGCGATACTTAAACGCCTGTTTCGTGCCCATTCCCGCAATACGTCGCGGGCGAGCAGGATGCGCCGGTTTCCGCGCATGGCTCCGACGCTCTGGTTACACTTACCACGTACTTGCACGATGGCACGACGTTGCCGGTTTACTTCGATAGTCAGGAGCCGTCGCGATGTCTTATCGCTGGAAAGCGATACACTCAACGAAAATATAGCGGTAGCACCTTTGACACAGGCGTCCTGATAGGAGCGAACACAGTGGCGTTGCTGACGCCCTTCTTCCAGAAGCGCGAGGCTATCCGTCAGTTCGACGACTTGCCAGCGACAGATCCCGTTTCCGAGTGGATCATTGCAAATCTCGTCCCAGCCTTCGATTCCCGAGGTTTCCCAGCGGGAGCGGGACTTCGCCGGGAGCCGCGTCAGCATTTCATGCCATTCCGCCATGCGCCGAAGGAGCGTTTCGGGTGTGCGTCCGCGCAGGGAGAAGTTCGGTTCCGGCGAGTCACTGCCAAAGCGTCGCGCCCGGATGAAATCGCAAATCGGCCCGACCTGATAGAGCGGCAACGCGGCATGTTGCAGAAAAAACCGGGTAGCCTCCAGCCAGAACGGTTCATCCGGTTGTGTTTCGCTCAAAAATGTTTCCGACAGCGTCTGCGCGAGCGATTCGGTACCGCCCAGAGCGCGAATCTGCCCGTAGCGTTGCGCGGAAGTGATCGAAAAGTGGGGAGGGGCTTGCAGAAAGAAATGTGCGGCGCGGTGCGTCATGGGCAAGGGGAATCGGAGGGACTCCAGCCTCCCGCCCCCGCCTAACTGCACAAACCATTGCCGGTTGGTTTCGGATTCCTCGTCAAATCCGGACAGCCAGGCGATTTGCAGGAATTGTGGCAGGGACCAACGGGCGAAAAGATGCACCGCGAGTGCCCCGACCTGCTCGGAGGGGGAAACCTTCGCGACTGGTATCCACTCTTCCGGTGGTCGCACCCACGCCGCATGAAATCGGGCGAAGTGCAGTAACGCATCCGGGGTCGTGTTCCCGCCGCGCGCTCCCAATCGCTGACAAACCGGCTCCATCGCGAACGG
>JACMIS010000959.1 GCA_014381035.1 Armatimonadota bacterium | reverse complement strand
GGCGGTACGTTCGACGTGACGGTTCTGGAGATCGAGGACGGCTTGTTCGAGGTTAAATCTACCTCGGGCGACACCAACCTCGGTGGGGATGACTTCGATGCGCGTATTGTGGCATTCCTGGTAGACGAATTCAAGAAAGAGAACGGCGTCGATCTGAGCAAGGACAAGAACGCCGCACAGCGTTTGCGTGAGTCGGCGGAAAAGGCGAAGATCGAACTGTCTTCCGCGCTGACCACGAACATCAACCTGCCGTTTATCACCGCGAATCAAGATGGACCGCTTCACCTCGATGTCAACCTGACCCGCGCCAAGTTCGACGACCTGACCAAAGACCTGGTTGATCGAACGCGCAAGTCGGTGGAGCAGGCACTGTCCGACGCCGGTCTGAAAGTCGCAGAATTGGACGAAGTGATCATGGTCGGTGGTTCGACTCGTATTCCGGCGGTGCAGGATCTTGTCAAGGAAATGACGGGTAAGGAACCGAACCGCTCCGTAAACCCGGATGAGGTCGTCGCCGTTGGCGCGGCGGTGCAGGCGGGTGTTCTGAACAAGGAAGTCAAAGGCATCGTTCTTCTGGACGTGACCCCGCTTTCGCTGGGTATCGAAACCCTCGGCGGCGTGATGACGAAACTGATCGACCGTAACACGACGATCCCGACCAAAAAGAGCGAAGTGTTCTCGACAGCGGCGGATGGTCAGACCGATGTTCATGTCAAAGTGTTCCAGGGTGAGCGTGAAATCGCGTCGCATAACAAGGTTCTCGGCGACTTCCAGCTTTCCGGGATTCCGTCGGCTCCACGTGGCGTGCCGAAAATCGAGGTGACTTTCGACATTGACGCCAATGGCATTGTGAAAGTATCGGCGAAGGATCAGGGGACCGGCAAGGAGCAATCCATTGTCGTGACGGGATCTTCCAGCCTGTCGAAAGCCGATGTCGAGCGCATGGTGCGCGAAGCCGCGGAGAATGCCGATGCGGACCGCCAGTTCAAGGAAAAGGCGGAAACGCGCAACAAGGCGGATCAGCTGATTCTGAGCACGGAGCGCACGCTCAAGGATCTCGGTGACAAGGTCACTGCGGACGAGCGCACGGATATCGAGGGCAAGATCACCGAATTGCGTTCCGCAGTAGAAGCCGATGACGAAAGCCGTATCGCTACCGCAACCGCGAACTTGCAGGAAGCCGCGTATTCGTTCTCCAGTCGGCTCTATCAAAACGCGGGCAACGCCGACGCCGCGAATGCGGAGACTGCGGGACCGGCAAACCCGGACGCGACGCAAGCCTATAACGCGGCGGACTTCGACACCCAACCGGGCGGTGCGAAGAAAGTGGACGACGACGTAATCGATGCGGAGTTCAAGAGCGACGAGAAGTAGTTTCAAGACCTAGCCCCTTCTCTGGAAGGGGCTGAGGTAGGGACTCTGGGCGATAAAATTAAACAGGAAAGGATAAAATCATGAGTATTGTTCGTTATGACCCTTTTCGGGATTTGGACCGGTTGCAATCGGAGATGAACCGGCTGTTTGAAGGCGTGATCGCACCGACAAGTGAGCGCGGGGCGGGACAGATGACACAGGCGACCCGACTATGGTCGCCCGCGGTGGATGTCGCGGAAACGCAAAACGAGATCGTGTTACGCGCCGAACTCCCTGGAATCAAAGCGGAAGATGTAGACATCGAACTGACGGGTGATACGCTCACCCTGCGCGGCGAGCGCAAGTTCGAGAATGAAGACCGCAAGAATAGTTTTGTGCGCGTAGAGCGTTCCTATGGACGGTTTCAGCGTTCTTTTACACTCGCGGTCTCGATAAACGCCGATGCGGTAAAAGCGTCGTACAGAGACGGTGTCCTGGAAGTACATCTGCCGAAGTCGGAGGCGAACAAGCCGCGCAAGGTGCAGGTGACAGCACATGGCTCCGAGACTCCCGTTGTTGCGGGGGGCGGTAATGGCGAGTCTGTGGCGAGCGGGATTACCGCGGCGACGGGCGCAGGTGCACCCTCGTAACCGGGTGACCTATCGGTCTAAACATAGTGGGGCTTCGTGTACTGCGAAGCCCCAAAAAATACGCTATACTATGAGCGTATTACTATAAAGTGTTTTGCGCGTTACGCGCAAGTCGAGGCATGGCGTATGGCTACCGGACCAAACTACAAAGACTATTATAAATTATTGGGCGTAGAGAAGAACGCGAGTGAAAAGGAGATCAAATCCGCTTACCGCAAGCTTGCCCGCAAGTATCACCCAGACGTAAACCCGGGCGATGCGGCGAGCGAGAACAAATTCAAGGAGATGCAGGAAGCCTACGATGTTCTCGGTGAGCCCGACAAGCGGAAGAAGTACGATCAGTTCGGTGACCAATGGAAAGCCTACTCGCAAGCGGGAACCGGTTTCCCGGGTGGCGCGGGGAATGGTGCCTATCCGGGCGGTTTCCGCGTCGAGTATGGCGGCGGGGTGGACCCATCCCAGTTCGGCGATATGAACGATCTATTCGCGTCGCTCTTCGGCGACCAGATGGGCGGGGCACGGCGTGGGGGGGCATCGCCGTTTGGGGCGGGGATGCGTCAGGCACCGCAGCGCGGCGCGGACACCGAAGCCAACTTGACGATCACGGTCGAGGAAGCGTACTCCGGTGTCACCAAGAGCCTGAATATTTCGGGCGAGTCGCGCTACGATCTGAACCGGGGTGCCAACGGCGATAATGTCGGGAAGCGTGTCGAGGTCAAGATACCGGCAGGAGTGGCGGAAGGGCAGAAAATTCGCGTTTCTGGGCAGGGCATACCCGGTGCGGCGGGGAACGGGGATTTATACCTGATTGTAAGAATCGCGCCCAGCGATACATTCGAGCGCAAGGGCGACGATCTATATGCGGATGTGCCGGTGCCGTTTTACGACGCGGCGTTAGGCGGGGAGGTGAAGGTCCCGACCCCGAAAGGAACGCGTCTGACAATGCGCGTCCCCGCAGGGGTGCAATCCGGGCAGTCGCTTCGCCTCGCGGGACAGGGTATGCCGAAACTAAAGTCGGGCGGCGGATTCGGAGATCTATACGCACGCATCAAAGTGACGGTGCCGAAGTCGCTGAGCGAACGCCAGACCGAACTGCTCGCCGAACTCAAGACGCTCAGTGAGGGCAACCCGGCATGAACAACCCGTTTTCCAATGAACCGGTGTACACGATTTCGATTGCCGCGCGTCTGGTGCGCCGCGAAAAAGGCGATGAGCCGCCTCTTCACCCGCAAACGCTTCGAATGTACGAGCGCGAGGGGTTAGTGCGCCCGCAGCGAGTCGGCAAGAACCGCCTCTACTCCGAGCAGGACATTGAGCGGTTGCGCCGCATTCAAAATCTGACTCAGCAGATGGGGGTGAACCTCGCCGGTGTGCAGATTATTTTAGATTTGTTGGAACGAATGGATCTTTTACAGCAAGAGCTGGACGATTTGCGCTCGAAAACAAACACACAAAACTCTCGGTAGTTTGTTTCTTTTCTTTTGTCCTTCGCGGACGGCGCCAACGCATCGTTGGATCG
>JACMIS010000958.1 GCA_014381035.1 Armatimonadota bacterium | reverse complement strand
CCGAGGAACCTACCAGTTCGGCGCGTTCATTGATGGCGTAGATTCCCTGTCCAAACAGTTTTACATAAGTACCATTCGGATAAAGGAATCCCGCATGGTCGCCATCGCCGGAGTCTTCGGCGAGTGGTATCCTATCTATGCCGGGTTGATACCAAAGCGGGCCCGCGATTTCCCCGGCATCATTGATTCCCTCTCCGCCGAAACCGGTCTGATCCGAAACGGGTTGTTGTATCCGTACCGGTATCCCGCCTCCAGGCGCAAGGAACGAAGTAGTCGTGTTGGATCGAAGAACGCCATCTTCAAGAGGCCACCCTTCACTTACTATCAGCACATCGCCTTTGTTGTTGATCGCACGCGCCTGAACCGCCGCGTTCTTCGTCTGGGACCATCCAGGACAGAGCAAAAGTTTATTCTGGCTCCATACAGCGGGGCGCAACTCTTTGAAATAATGTTTGTCGTCCGACAGCCAGACGTACCCTACGACCTCCGTGCGGTCATTGATTGCTTGAGATGTGTCACTAACGCTGAAACGCGGCGGCAACGCTACTATACGGTAGCGTGGGGGGCGACCTTTGGCAATCGCGGGTAGCGGGGGCGACGGACGCACCACCGGTAGTTCCGCGGTCCTGTCCAGTTGCCATGCAGGCAAAGACGGATCATTGTAGTGCAGAGGTAACAATAGGAGAAGATAGAGCAAACTGGGAATCAGACTAACCATGTAGTCATCTTAGCACAGTAGCGATTTTTTGGGAAGATGCGTCCGTGTCTGCGTACGGTGCACAGAGCGGGTCGCCCAATACCACGTCTTTCCAGTGCAGGTAGGGCGACCCCATATAAAACGATTCGGCGAGGTTATAGCCGTGCGTGTACCGGTCGAGGACGATCTCGGAACGCGAGACAGCATCACAGTACGGCTCCGACACGAAGCCGTGTGCCCCCGCCGCACCCGCGTACGCCGTGAGAAGATTGATTCCCGCTTTTGCGGTCGACTTTCGCAGTTCTACCGCGCTCGAAGACCACGTTAGATCACAGATGCCTCCGGGCAGAAAACGCAGTTTCGCGAATTTGGCGTCGGAGTACTGCGTGTCGTGCGGTCCCGCGCCCCAGTGCGCCATGTACGGACCGCCTTCCCCTTGATACAGCGGCGCGAGCGGGTTATTCGCGGGCGTGACGTACTCGGTTTCGAGCGCCTTGCTTTCGAGCACGTCCTTGCCGCCGCACATGCTCATGCAGAACGAATCGCGCAGATAGAACGGCCCGCGCACCGGCCTGGCGTTCAGCCCGGACTCGACCGGGCGGAACGCGTCGGGGTTGGTCGGACCATCCAGGCGACAGACGAGTAGCATTCCCCCCCATCGCTCCCGGTCGAACCGCTCGTTCGAGCCGAAGTACGGATTACGCAGACGCCGCGTCGGTTCCGGCGCCGTCATCCCCGCCAGCGGGGCGTTCGGCGCGGCGGGCGGCGGCAGGGTCATCAGGCAGGTTGCCAGCACCGAGTCTACGGAGAAACCGCCGAAGTTTCCCCAATCGGAAAAGCGAAACGGGACGCCGCGCATCAGTACGACATAAGAAATCTCGGGATCGTTGCTGGCTCGCTCCCGGATATAAGGGAGGATAGTGCTTTCGTACTCGGCGCGGCGGCACTCCTCCGTCAGCGGGCAGGCGAGCGGCAGAAGATTCGTCGCCGGGATATTCCGGGCGCTGGCGTAGCTTTCGGCGAGGGTGCGCGATTCCGGCGACTGGGCGTTGAAAACGACCAGCACCCGGCGCGGCAACTCGGG
>JACMIS010000957.1 GCA_014381035.1 Armatimonadota bacterium | reverse complement strand
AAAGGACTGAACCAGAGACACCAAGTAGTAACGAGCACCGCAGGTGAAACCGATCCAACGATGCGTTGGCGCCGTCCGCGAAGGACAGAAAAGAAAAGAACGAGGAGACCGGTTACTTTGCATCGTTCGCGGTCTGTGCTTTGTCACACCGCTTGATGCCGCTGACAAAGGCGAAGCCGTCGTCCTTACGTATTTTCATCTTCCGGCTGGCTTCACGCCAACGATACGTGCTCATCATATGCCAGTTCATCTCCAGGTGCACCGCGAGCGGTGCCTTCCACGCAGACCCGGACATTTCCATTCCGAGCCGCTTCATCAGGTGAATCGCTTCCGGGCTGCGGCTGAGCGTGAAAATATGCCGTCCCCGCTCCTGTGCCTGGGCGAAAGCGGTCGTGAATAGTTGGGTACTGAGACGACGTCCGCGAAACGCAGGTAGGACGTAAAGCACAGCGATCTCGGTCCACCCCCATAGTAGTTCTTTGCTCACGCAGACACCCGCGAACATTTCAGTGCCGTCGGTGTCTATCGCGACAGCGACGAGGACATCGGAAAACCGTAGGATTTCAGAGACCGTGTAGCCCAGAATATTCGGCGTGGACTTGAGTTCCTCATGCAGGCAATTCGCTTCCGCCAAGGTCAACGTGCGGTTTTCCAGACGCACATCGGGCAAAGACCGCGGCGTTTCGGCGTCGCCGGACGCGGAGCGAGGCGGGTTCAACTCCCCTATAATTTCCTGATTTTTTCCCAACATTCGATTCCCCCTGTCGCTTGCTTCTTGTAGGGAGACCCACGTCATGTAGCTACGGTTCCCATAATTGCGCCGACGGACCATGCGTTTGCGAAGCGGTATTCGGTGGCAACTGGAGGGGCTATCGCCCCTGCAACCCGAACACGTCAAGCGGGGTCTGACGTGAAGAAACCGATGCGCAAAAGGAAAGCCAGCGAGATAAAAATAACGGCTACGCGGAGAAAGAAAGGCGGGAAGCGACATATGCCTTGGTTTCTATTGTTTGTCGCCTTGATGGTAACGATTTGCACAGCGACATATATTTCCGAACAGAACGCCTCGCGCATGGAAGACGACTACGTCGCGATTCGTTCCCCGAACTATAACAGTCGCCCGTTTTTTGGCACGGTGGATTGCGTGGTCCTCCACGCGACCGTGACGGAAACGGCGGACGATGCGATTCGGATTTTCCTCGCCCGCGGTTCCAAAGTCTCCGCGCATTTCGTTGTCGCCCGCGACGGCAAGGTGACCCAGATGGTGCCTGTCGGAAAACGCGCCTGGCACGGGGGCACGTCGCGGCTCGGACGACGTGCCAATGTCAACGATTTCAGCGTCGGTATCGAGATGGTGAACCGCAACGACGGATTGCAGCCGTACACGGACCGCCAGTACGAGGCGGTCGCGGGTATTATCCGCGACCTCCGCACGAATCGGCAATACTCCATTCCTCCGGAAAGGATCGTCTCGCACCGCGCCATTGCATTGCCCCAAGGGCGAAAGAGCGACCCGCGTGGCTTCGATTTCAGCCGATTGCACCGTTTGCTCGCGGAGCGGTAGGAACTCACACCGCCCACGGTTGTCGCATGGTTGTACGGCGGAGCGGGTTCGCTTCGTTTCTGTGGTCGCCGTCAAACGTTTCGCGCTTCGGGTTCCATTCCAGTCGCTTCCCCGGCAGGCGTAATGCAATGTTGCCGAGATGACATACTGTCGCCGACCGATGACCGATCTCCGCCGTGCAGATGGGAGCTTTTCGGTCGCGGACACATTGGATGAAGTTCCCCATATGATCGTCCGACTTGTAGAGCCGGACAGCGTTCTCCGGTAGCGGATCGTCGAGTATCGCCTTGTCGCTCGCCTCGATCCGGTCCCGGTTGACGAAAAGCCAACCAGCCTCTCCTTCGAATCGAATGCCGTTATCGCCTTTATTGGTAGCAAGCACCGTGATACCGTTCGGGTAGGTGTAGGAAACGTCGAAATCGGTAGCAACGTTATAGGAGTGCGGCTCATACGCCGGTGTTTTTCCCTGCGCTTCGACCGCAATGGGACCAGAATCGTCCATGCCTAATGCCCACTGGGTAATATCGAGGTGATGTGCGCCCCAGTCGGTCATCATACCGCCGGAATACTCGCGCCAGTACCGGAACGATCCATGCGTGCGCTCTTTAATATATTCGACTTTGGGAGCCGGACCGAGCCACAGATCCCAGTTGAGATCGCCCGGAACGGGGGCGACCGGGAACGGACCGCCAGACGGTGCGCCGGGAAGATGCGCCTCGACGCGCTTGATTTTACCCAATCGCCCGTTGCGCACCAGTTCGCACGCGAGGCGGAATCGCCCGTCGGACCGTTGCTGAGAACCGGTCTGGAAAACGGTACCAGTCTTCCGCGCCGTGTCGGCGATCTGGCGTCCTTCGTAGATGGTCAACGCCAGCGGTTTCTCGCAGTAAACGTCTTTTCCCGCCTTCATCGCGTCTATCGCCATCGTCGCGTGCCAGTGGTCGGGCGACCCGATAACAACCACATCAATGTCAGGACGTTCTAAAAGTGTGCGGTAGTAGATGTACCCTTTCGTATCCGGACCGAACGCTTTAACGGCTTCGTCTAAATGAACGCGGTCTACATCGCAAACCGCGACGACTTTGCAACCCGGCTGGCGAGACGCGGCACGTGTGTCACCGAGACCTTGCCGATAGCCGCCCCGACTGCCGCCCATCCCGATGCCCGCGACGTGGATCTGCTCATTCGCTCCGAACGATTTACGCCGCGCATTATCCTGCAAGGCGGATGCTTCCTCGCGCATGAACCACGCGGGCAAACCTACGACGGCGATACCGGCAACCGAGCGCGTTAGAAAACGGCGCCGCCCAACATTGTTATCGTTTCTATCCTGCATTGGATTTCCTTTCAAGATGCGTTGCGATGGAGCGCGGCACCGTTGATACACGTAACATTGCGTAACAGGGTCGCGTTTTCCTGTATTTCTTCTTT
>JACMIS010000123.1 GCA_014381035.1 Armatimonadota bacterium | reverse complement strand
TGTATCCGCAGGTGCCGGAAAACCCGTGGATCAAACTCTATGATGTCGGACAGCACTTCACCGTGCCGCCGTGGAACGCCATCCGCACGTATGGCATGCAATCGTCGCTTTACCCATTTGCCATCGGTCTGGCATATTTGATCCCGCTCGAACTCGCCTTCTCGTGCTGGTTCTCGTACCTGTTCGCCCGCGCCTATTTCGTTTTTGGGCGGGCGACCGGTCTGGACGGACCGTCGGCGGGACAGGGTTGGCCCTTCCTGAAAGAGATTTCCGCGGGTGCCTGGATCGGTGTGACCGCCGTTATCCTGTGGTCGAACCGCAAGTATCTCGCCTACGCGTTCGACAGGGCTTGGGGAAGCAACACGAGTGCGAAAGGGTCCTTCCAAACCGACGACGACCCCGCCGAAGATCGGCGTTACCGCGCCGCATTCATAGGTCTCGCTCTGGGCGGCATATTTCTGTTCGTGTGGAGTCATTTCCTCGGGATCGCCGTCTGGGCTTCGGTCGCCTTTTTCGGTGTCTTCTTCGCCCTGTCTCTCGCTATCACGCGCGTACGGGCGGAATTCGGCACGCCGCACGAGATCGTTTTCGTCAAGCCCGGCGACATCCTGGTGACCTTGCTCGGCACCCGCGCCATTGGCGACAGTTCGCTGATTGGCATGCAAAGCATGTTCTGGTTCAATCGCGGCTACCGCTGCCACCCGATGCCGAACTTTCTGGAAGGCTTCAAGATGGCGGAGGGGCGACGCATGCCGTTCGCGCCGCTGATCGCCGTGTTCGCGCTGGCTGCGGTTGCGTCCCTCGTGACAACATTCGCCGCGAATTACTTCATGACGTATGAAGCGGGTGCGCAGGCGAAAGCGGTGGGGTACAAGCGGTGGGTGGGGCAGGAGGCGTTCGCGCAACTGGCGGGATGGTTGAGAAATGGGCAACGACCCGCGGAACAGAGCCTGTGGTTTTTCATCGGCGGTCTGGCGATAGTTGCGGTGCTTACCTATCTGCGGCAAGCGTTTTTGTGGTGGCCCCTGCACCCGACTGGCTTCGCGCTCGGAATCTCCTACGCAATGAACTATTTCTGGTTCTGTGTGTTCGTGGCGTGGCTGGCGAAACTCTGTATCACGCGTTACGGCGGAATCGAAGCGCACAAACGCGCAATCCCGTTCTTCCTCGGGTTGATTCTGGGAGACTACACGGTCGGGGCGATGTGGTCACTCCTCGGTTTGTACCTCGGTACCCCCACGTACCGCATCTTTATTTGATCCCTTCTGTGCTGGAGGGGTAGCCCGCGTCAGGCGGCAGAAAATTTAACTCAGCTATGGAAAAAGAAATGACAATAGATCAGACGCCCGAATCCGACCTACGCACGTTCCTGTATCGGCATGTACCGATGCCGGTCGATGTGAGCCGGAGCCTGCAGCACCGATGGGATACGAAGCCGGTTCTCGATTCACTTCTCGTCGACGACATGGACTCGCTGGACAACTGGGGGCTGAAGACAGTGGTGGGCAAAAATAATATAGCCACGATAAGCCTTTCCCGAGAACATGCGGTTGACAGCGGCGGCACCTCGCTGAAGTTCGTTAGTCCGACCAAACTCCGGGTGCCCCTCGCGGGCGAACGGTACTGGGAGTGGCAATTCCTGACGCGCAAGTTCGACAAGCAGGATTTCTCGAAATACAACCGTGTTTCCGTCCAGGTCTTCCCCGATTTTCCCGGCCACCGAAAAATACACGTGCTCCTGATCCTGCACAACGAAGGGAACGTCCCTGACACGTATTTTCGTGAGGGGATTCATGCGGTCATGCTGGAGAACCATCAGTGGAATAAAGTATCGATGGAGATTCCGCACCTGCAACACGACAAGGTAACCGGGGTATCCATCGTCTACCGACTTCAGGGCAACGAACCCGGCGCGTCCGAAACCATCACGTTTTATGCGGACAAGTTGCAGTTCGAAACGGTCAAAGCCGACCGCTTCGAAGGGTGGGGTACCGACGACTCCATCGCTTTCTCGCACTCCGGCTACAACAGCGACAGCAAAAAGACGGCTTTTACTTCCCGGTCCGACGCGGACAAGTTCGACCTCGTCAATGTAGCGACCCGGAAAACGGTGTTGACCAAAGCCGTTTCGAAGGAAACCAGCACCGCCGGAACGTTCACCGTGTTCGATTTTTCCGAAGTCACTGCCGCAGGTAAATACAAACTCGTTTACGGGAAACTCGAAACCAAGCCGTTTCCCATCGAGAAGAACGTCTGGATGCCGTCTATCGAAAAGTCGGTCAATCTTTTCTTCTGCGAACGGTGTGGCTTTGCTGTGCCCGGACTCCACGACGCATGCCATACGGATTGGTACACGATGGTAGGCGATACGAAGGTCGACCTGAGCGGCGGGTGGCACGACGCGGGGGATCTGTCGCAGTCGCACAATAACACGGCGGAGGCGACCGGCATCCTGTTGCGTCTCGCGAATAAGTATCGGGCGAGCGATAAAAAACTCTCCGCCCGTTTGCTTGACGAAGGACTGTGGGGCTTGAAATGGCTACATAAGAATCGCTTCGAGGGGGGCAAGAAAGTCGATTGGACGGTTATCGATCACTGGTCGGACGGCAAAGTCGGGAACTTCGATGACATTATCGCTCCCCCGCCCGGCGGCGAGGCGGGCTACTTTTCGGTGATTGCCAACGTCGAAGCCGCTTTAGCCCTCAAAGAAGTCGATTCCGCTCTATCGAAGCGGTGTGAGAGATTCGCCGTGAACGATTGGAATGCGCAGGCTGCGGGCGGTCGCGGGGAGAACACCGAGCATCTGGCGAACGCCGTACTTGCGGGGGCGAGACTTTACGCACTGAACTGTGACCCGGTAATAAAAGATCAGTCCGTCGCATACGCCGAGCGGTTGATGGCGTTGCAACGGATGGAACCGATGCCCTGGAGCATCCCGCTCAGCGGCTTCTTTTATCAGAACGCGGACAGAGTTCGCCTATTCGGCTTCAATCACGGGTTTACCGTGGCATCCCCGATCACGGGACTGGTGGAACTGTGCAAACTGTTCCCGGACCATGCGCATCACGCACGGTGGGTTCGGTCGATCCGGTTGCACGCGGAATATCTGCGAACGCTTTCCAAACTGACGGCTCCCTACTACATGGTCCCCGCGAACGTGTACAAGTTGGGCACCGTGAAGGACGACGTGACTGCGAGCGTCGCCGACGCTCAGATCAAACAAGGAATCAAACTGGATGAGGAGCATTATCTGCGGATGTTCCCGGTCTGGGGCCCCTACCGCGGAAACACGCCCAACGTTCTTTCCTGGGGCATCGGGTTAGCGTCGGCGAACCAGATACTCAAGGACCCCGAGTTGAAGAGCATTGCCCAGTCGCAATTGGAGTGGGTCGTTGGGAAGAATCCGTTTTCGCAAAGTCAGATGTACGGCGAGGGGTATGATTTTTCGCCTCAATACGCCGTGATGACCGGTGATCTGGTCGGGGGCGTGACGGTCGGTATTCTTACGAATGGCGACCGTGACGTGCCCTACATGCAGGCACCCGTCTTTTGCAACTACAAGGAAGTTTGGGGACATTGCTCCGTTCGCTGGTTGCAGTTGTTGGATAGTCTCGATTAAG
>JACMIS010000956.1 GCA_014381035.1 Armatimonadota bacterium | reverse complement strand
GTGGCGAGCGGCGCGGCGAGCGGGCAACGGTGCTGCCCTGCGCGAAGTGTCATCCACGGCGTATGCGCCATTTCACGGTGTGCGGAAAACGTGGAGTTCACGCCCGTCTACGTCCAGAACCCAGTGTTCGCGGACAGATCACTGGCGGGAGAAGCCACTCGACTTCGCAAACGAGCAACGCGCATCCGCGAATGCGGCGGTGCTTTATCGTGCGGTTTAGGGAGTGCGCCAATCCACGAAACGCAGTTCGGGCATCGCTCCGGCTATCTGTGTAAAGTGCCGCGTGTTGGCAGTTACGACTGCCATCCCGGAAGCCACCGCACTGGCGGCGATACGGCAATCCAGCGGACCGACGCGCAGTATGTTTTTCGGTAACTGGCGGTAAAGGGTTTCGGCGGCGTTCGTATAAGGAAGGATAGGGAACCGGGTCGCCCGTGTAACCAACCCGATGAGTAGGTCGTAGGCGTCGGCGACCGTGACGCTTTTGTAACGCGGGTTGGGGATCTCGGCGTCGGCGACCGTGGCGAGTGCGCCTTTGAGAGCTTCCCGGAAGGCGACGGCACTTAGAAATACAAGCCCTTCGTACTCCGTGATCCGCCGGATCACCGCCACGTCTCCGCGAACCGCAAGGCTGAACGTATCAGTATCCAGGACGAATGCCATCGTTTAGCGAGCCTACAACACTTCACGCTCAGCGGAGCGATCTTCGGCGACAAATGCGTCGAAGGCTTCCCATGCCGGATTCGTCGCAAGCCTTTCACCGTCCGTGTGACGGCGTGACCAGTCGGCGATCAGCATCCGTAATGCGGCATCATGCTCTTCCAAAGAAAGATGCGCCAGTGCGTCGCGAGTAGATTCAAGCCAACCGGTAGAAATCGCGGTGTTTTCTGTGTCGTCGATAAGTCTCATAACACGTAGTCCCTTCGCACTGCCATTATACCGTGTGCCCCCCGTCACGGGGAGGCAGTGAAACGCCTAAAATTCCTGCTCCGCGAGCAGTTTTTTCAGGTTCGCGAGGGCGCGTTGTTGCAACCGGGAGACGTGCATCTGCGAAATGTTGAGCCTCTTTGCTACTTCCGCTTGTGACAGATCCTCGAAGAAGCGTTGTGTAATGATCGCCGCTTCCCGCTCTTCCAACTTGTCGAGTGCCGCCGCGAGGTCGCCGTGTGACATCAGGTTTTTGAGGTTCTCGTCCTCGCCGCCGATAAACTCATTCAATGTCATCGGAGCCGAATCCGACTCGTTGGACATACGAGTATCCAGCGACACGGTCTCATACGCGTTGCCAAGTTCGATAGACTCGAGCGTTTCTTCCTCGGTCGCCCCAATCGCCTTCGCGATCTCCGCGATGGTGGGAGAGCGACCCAGTTTCGCCGAAAGGGCATCCACCGCCTTGTTCGCGGCTTGATTCAGTTCCTGCAACCGGCGTGGGACCTTCAGGCTCCATGCTTTATCACGGAAGTAGCGGCGGATCTCGCCGACAATCGTCGGCGTCGCATAGGTCGAGAATTTATTGCCGCGCCCCACTTCATAGCGGTCCACCGCGTTGACCAGTCCGATGTTTCCCACTTGCACGAGATCTTCGAGTGGCTCACCCCGGTTGGCAAATTTGGATGCCAGATAACGCACCAGATTCTGATGCATGGCGACAAGCCGGTCCCGGAGTCGCTTATCGCCGGTGCGGGTGTATTCGGAGAAAAGGCGTTCCGCCGGATCGGTCGAGACCACACGCGCCGCGGACGGTACCACGGTTGTGGGTTCGACAGGTTCCTCCGACGCTGGAGAGACGGCGTCGGAGGAACCGGAATCAGTAAAGTTCATAGTTTTGCGATTCTTTACCCTGCTGCATTCATCGCAGCGTATTTCGTTAAACGAACATGCGTTCCGGTCGGGGACGTTTCCAGCGTCACTTCATCCACCAAGATCTCCATCAGAAGTGCGCCTAACTCCGCAGAGTTGACATCGTCGCCCGCCGTCTTATCCAGATCCGGGTTCTCATCTCCCGCGGTCGCGACCGTGTCCTCGATTTCGACGACGAGTTGCGTCGGTTCGACATGAGAACGGATCGTTATCATCGGCGCGGATTTTTGCGGCATGGTATCCGCACGCGCGATAGCGTTCGAGCAGGCTTCCCCGACCGCAAGGCGAATATCCTCGACCTGATCGTAAGAGAAACCCATCCGGGAAGCCACACCCAGTATGGTCAGACGTGCTGTGCCGACGTATTCCGCTGCGCAAGGGATGGTAAGTGTCACGACGGACGACTCGGTTATAGGCGAGGGGATCGCCCCGCCACCGACGAGCGACTCGTCGGTAGCAAGCAGTTCATGGTTCATATCCGATATTTCTCTCCTGCAGGTCTACGCGCTGATCGTCGCCAGTGCATCAGCCTGTGTAGCGTACACGTCGAAAATACGGTTTAAACCGGTGATGTCGAAGATGCGCGAGATGCGCGGGGAAGGTCCGACTAATTTCAGCCCGCCGCCCTGTTCTTTCAATCGCTTTACGCCGCCAATAAGAATCCCGAGTCCCGTAGAGTCGAGGTATTCCACTTTTTCCAGATGTACGAGAAGATATTTTGTCCCCTTCTCCACCTGATCGACAATCTCTTGCCGCAGAAGGGGAGCCGTGTAAACGTCTACTTCGCCTTCCAAATCCAGCGTAACCACATTTTCCCGCACGGGAGAGGAGGTTACTTTCAGGTTCATGCTTGCCGCCGATTCCATAATCGTTTTCTTCTTTCTTATGTTTGTATGAAGTTGTCCAGGCTACCCCTAACGAGAGCCTCTGCGCCTAAACGCCGCTCCCGGCACTTTCAGGATTGGTCGGATCGTTCCGCAATTTGTCCTCTAACTCACGGGTCATTTCCTGACGCTTCTGCTCGTATGCTTCCTTGCCCGCTTCCACAGAGCGCACCAGATTTTCCCGGGTCTCGTCCAGCAGGGAACGCGACGTTTGTGCGAGTCGAAGCGCGGTTTCCTGCAGGTCGTCGAGCGTAGCCTCCGCTTTCGCCTTGACCGTGTCGGCGGCGTCTTCGAGGTCGCCGCGCAGTTCGCGTCCCGATTTCGGTGCGTACAGCAAGGCGACTCCGCCACCGATCACGAAGCCCATCAAGGCTCCCGCGACGATACTACCCCAGAACCGCCCTTCGCTGTCTACGTTCTTCGCTTCTTTTTTTGTCATAGTCAATAGTGTACCTGTTTTGCCGCGTTTTTGATAGGGCGGGGTACCTCCCTATATCGTCTTCCCCGTGATGGTCCCGCCGCCAAGCACCCAGCCGTCCTGATCCCCGATCCCGTAATAGACGGCGGCTTGTCCCGGGGCGACCGCACGGAGCGGTTCGTCGAACAGCACGTGAAGCGTGTCCTCGCCCGTTCGTACTAGATGAGCGGGCGCGGGCGACATGTTGTAGCGGATCTTTACCGAGCACGGATACGGATCGCCACCGATTTCCAGCGGCGGAAGCGCGACCCAGTTCAGATCCTCGACGACACAGCCCGGCGCGTACAGTTCCTCGTCCGTGCCGATGGTCACTTCGCCCGTTTTTGCGTCCACCGATAGCACATACAGCGGTGTCGCCGAGCCGATGTTGATCTTCTTGCGCTGACCGACGGTGAAGTGTGCCGGTCCCTCATGCGTTCCGCGAACTTTCCCGCTGGAATCCACGAATCTTCCCGGCGCGAGCGTCTCCGGCGCGGACTCGGCTAAAAAGTCACGGTAATCGCCGTTTTGCACGAAGCAGATTTCCTGAGAGTCGGGCTTTTCCGCGACGGCGAGGTTGTACTTTCTAGCCATCTCGCGTGTCTCGTCCTTGGAAACGACCCCGCCGAGCGGCATGGTCATGTGGGCGAGTTCGCCTTGCGTGGACGCATACAGGGCGTAGGATTGATCTTTGGCGACACTCCCCGCCGTCAGCAGCCCGTAGCGGTCCGTGAGAGTATCGTGAAAGACACGCGCATAGTGCCCTGTCGCCAGTTTCGTCGCACCCAACTGTTTTGCCCGCTTCATCAGGGCGTTGAACTTGATATACCGGTTGCAGTTGATGCAAGGGTTCGGGGTCCATCCCTGTTTGTAGGACTCGACAAACGGCTTGATGACCTTCTCCGCAAACGGCTCCCGGTAGTTGAGAACGTAGTGGGGGATACCGATTTTCGCCGCGACGCGCCGGGCGTCCTCGACCGCGCCGAGCGAACAGCAACCTGCCCCCTTGGTTTCCGTAGACGATTCCTGCCATATCTGCAGCGTGATCCCGACGACGTTGATCCCTTGCTCTTTCAGCACGGCGGCGGCGACCGACGAGTCCACGCCGCCACTCATGGCGACGACGACAGTTTCTCCGGCTTGCGGAAGTTGCTCGATAATACGGTTTCCTGCGGTATTCATAGCCGCTTATTTTATCGCGTTTCGCGGGATCGCACCTACTGCCGCAAGGACAAAGAGCAGCAGTTCCCTCCTGTCTGCGCCGTTTCCGCCCCGCAATACCGGGGTGGACCTTGAATATGAAGGAGATTTAGATCATGGTTATTCAGGGAGAACCCGTGCAGAAAAAAGACGGCTCAGTGAACGAGAAAGTGCGACACTCGCCGACGCACGAGCAAACGTCGGGGTTGAACCAGCGCAACCCAAACCCGAACGAGAATATTATCAACCGACCCTATTCTCTATCCGATACGGAACGGTTCGGGGATAGATCGGATGACGACGCGGAACGCCGAAACGGAAAGTACCGGGGTGACGCAGGGGCACAGTGACCCGCAGGCACCG
>JACMIS010000122.1 GCA_014381035.1 Armatimonadota bacterium | reverse complement strand
TTTTTGTGGAACTGGCGCACGACACTGATCTCCGCACTGGCTATTCCGACCTCGCTGATCGCGACGTTCGCCCTGATGTGGGCGCAGGGATTCACACTCAACATCATCACGCTCCTCGCGCTGACCCTTGCAGTCGGAATCGTGATTGACGACGCGATCATCGTCATCGAGAACATTTATAAGTTCATCGAAGAAAAGAACATGTCGCCCAAAGACGCGGCGATTGCCGGAACGACCGAGATCGGGTTCGCCGTTTTAGCGACCACCCTTTCGCTGATCGCCGTGTTCCTGCCGGTCGCGTTCATGACCGGTATCGTCGGGCGCTTCCTGTCGTCGTTCGGGCTGACGATGGCGTTCGCGATCGGCGTTTCGCTGATCGTCGCGTTCACGCTCACCCCGATGCTCGCGTCTCGCTGGCTCAAGCGACACAAACCCACGGGCAACGGCGGCGGCGAGGACGCGCACAAGAAGACCGGTGCCTTTCACGTGCTGGAGCGCGGCTATTACGGCTTGCTCAAATGGTCGCTCGGTCATCGCTGGGTGATCGTACTGATCTGTTTCGGCACCCTATTCTCCGTCGGTCCACTCATGGGCATCGTGAACAAAAACTTCCTGCCCGATGAGGACGAGTCGCAGTTCGTGGTTTCGGTGCGTGCTTCGGAGGACCGTTCCCTGCAAGCGACGCAAACGCTGGTCGAGGAGATCGCGACCGACATCCGCAAAAACGTCCCGAACGTAGAAGATACGGTAGTGACGGTCGGAAACGACCTGCAACAAACCCAGAACAAGGGCGATATTCTCGTCCGCCTGACGCCGATTGACGAACGCAAAACGGAGCAGAAGACGCAGTCCGATTTGATGAATATCGTCCGCACCAAGATCCTGCCGAAATATCCGAAGGATCTGCGGACGCTGGTCTCCCCGCCGAACGCGTTCGGCGGCGGTGCGCAAGCCGGGCTACAGTTCATCATCAGCGGTCCCGACCTGAAGGTGCTGGAAAAAGCGGCGACGGCTATCGTTACCGAACTCCGCAAGGAGACCGGCATCGCAGACGCCGACACGTCGCTCGTCGTCGGCAAGCCGGAACTCGCCGTTGCGATTGACCGCGCCCGCGCCGGGGAACTGGGTGTTTCGGCGTCCGATATCGCGCTCGGATTGCGCATCGCGACTTCGGGGCAGGACGTGTCGTCGTTCAACCAGGGCGGACGCCGCTACGACATCAACCTGCGCGCCCTGCCCGAGTTCCGCGACCGGGAATCCGCGCTCTCACTGTTCACAGTCCCGTCGGTGAAGCAAGGGGTCACCACCGGCGTCCCACTCGATCAGGTCGTCAAGTTCCGCGACGGTGACGCCCCTTCCGTGGTAGAGCGGTATTCCCGCCAGCGTTCGGTGACGGTGTCGGCGAACCTTCTCCCAGGAACATCGGAACAAACGGTGCAGGATAAGATCAACAAGATCTTAGCCGACCAGAAGTTGGACCCGGCGTACCGGGGGCAGTATATCGGTCGGAGCAAGGAGTTCGGACGCACCTTTACGGCGTTCGGGACCGCGTTCCTCCTATCGCTGGTGTTCATGTACCTGATTCTCGCCGCGCAGTTCGAATCCTGGATTCACCCGATCACGATCCTGCTCGCGCTCCCGCTCACGGTACCGTTCGCGATCCTGTCCATCATCCTGACCGGTAGTTCGCTGAACATGTACTCGATGCTGGGAATCCTGGTGCTGTTCGGTGTGGTGAAAAAGAACTCGATCCTGCAGGTCGACCACGCCAACCAGTTACGCGAACGGGGCTTGGAGCGAAACGAAGCGGTGCTACAAGCGAGTCAGGACCGGTTGCGTCCGATCCTGATGACCACCATCGCGTTCGTCGCCGGTATGCTCCCGCTGATTCTATCGAGCGGGGTCGGGGCGGGAACGAACCGCGCAGTGGGCGGCGTGATCATCGGCGGTCAGACCCTGTCGCTCCTGCTAACGCTCGTAGCAACCCCGGTCTTCTACACGCTGTTCGACGACCTGACGGTGGGATACGGCAAGCTGAAATCTCGTATCTTCAAGCCGGACCCGGACGACACAAACGACGATTCCGGCTCAGGACCGACCGCAACCACGGAATCGGACGATACCCACGGCGACGGGCCGCGACGCACCGCACCCAAACCGTCGGCGGGAGACCGCAAGGACGCGACCGGCGGGGCGGCGGCATACACCGTTCCGTAGCGCGCGGGGTGCTACAAACAAAACCGGCGGCAGGAAATGTTCCTGCCGCCGGTTTTTGTTTCGGAGAATTTTCTCCGGTCCTAAAGACGGGCTTTCGTGATTTGAAAATACGGGACGCTGTCTACCAACCGTTGACCGTGATACAGCACGGTGAAATAGGGGTTCCCCGATGTGTATCGAGCATACTCGCTTTTACTAACGGCGACCTCATTGCTATGAAGTCTTCCGCCAACGTAGAAGTTATACGTGAGACGATACGTGGTCTCTTCGCAATCGTTAACCGGACCGGAAGTGAAAACGCCGGTCGTCGCGGTCCCGTGCCGTAGGAAAAACAGATCGTCCCTGGATTCGAGCATCGCGCCAACGATCATCAGTGACGCGAAAAACACAAACCCGGTAAGGATCGCCACGGCAACATGAATCCACTCACCCGTGCTGGCGTGACCGAGGCGTAGCAGATAGACGCAAACAGCGACACACCCGACGGCCAGATTCAAAACCCAACGGTGAGAAACACCCCACCGGGTAGAGGGACGCCGCGCGCGACGCGGAACGGTAGCCCGTAGTTCCGGCTCGATATGGTGCGTATAGGGAAGCCCTCTCGCATACTCGGTGGCGATTCGCGGCACGGAGGTCAGTTGTTCCGACTCTGGGACAATCAGTTCCTGTAGCATTGGTTCTACCGTATAGAACCGCACACTTGCCGTTCGGTTGCACCGCCGTTGCTATTTCGTGACCAGGTAAGCGGCACCACACTGGAAATACGGCTTGCTGACGGACGGATCGGTCACGTCATACAAAACCGTTAAGTAAGGGTTACCCTCCGTCAATTCGCGGTACTGCTCTTCGCTCACATTGACACCCGCCGCGTTCTGTCCGGTGCCAACCCAATAAGTATACCGGATGCGAAACTGGTTCGGCTTGACGGAGTCAATCACCGCACCGGAACGCACCAACCCGTGTACAGCGACGCCCTCGCGCAGGAGGTGTAACTGACGTTTCCACCGCTCCTCGAAGACGGCGATTGTCGCGGCGAACAATCCGAGCGTGCCCAACCCGGATATAATCCAAAGTCGCAATCTGTCGTTCCGCCTTTCGGGAGTCGCCTCACCCAATTGCCATATCTTTCCGCGTTTTTCGGGCAGAAAAGTGACCGTGACAATTCCGCTGATAGACGGAATGGTTCTGTTATCCTTGTGATAGTACCCCTCGCCGTAGCTCATCCCGAGGTCGGTTTTGAAATGGAATGAGACACTCTCGTGATCTCCGTATCGGCTTACCTCGTCAATTATTCCGGGGGAGGTCCAGCCAGATTTTATGAGCGCGTCCCAAGTTGCCACATCGCGCTGTCCGAAGAAAGCGAACAAGCCCAAGGTAACCAGAGCGACGTTCCAGAGCAGACGCCGCATGGTGAGCGTATGGGCGGTAAGTCGTGCCAGCCGGGGAATGTTCCCGAAAGCAAGTTCCGGTTCAATGGCGTGTTTGTATTCCTCACCCGCGTCATCTTTCGTGGATACCGAAGGAACAGATACCGTCGGGCGGGAGAAAATATTACTGAAATTTGACATGACGGACTCGCCTTACCGCCCCGCGAGTTCGGCGGCGGTCAGTTGGAAATACGGCTTGCTTTTATTGTACTGGGCTTCGTCGTATACCACAGTCAGATAGGGGTTACCGAGAGTATACTGCTCATAGGCGGCTTGTGGCACCGGGACCGAATCGGCGCACACTATATTCTGGTACGCCGTGTATTCATAGCGAACCCAATACGTTTTTGTACTCTTGTGGGTCGTGATGTTACCGGAAACGACGCGCCCAATGGCAGGACGCCCGTGCTGGAGCAAGCGTAGCTGTTCCCTCATTTCGTTCTCGAACAAGGCAAGACCAATCGCGAACGCTCCCACGCCGAAAAAGCCGGCAAAAATCCATTGATAGAAACGGTCGTCACGTCGCGATACGGTCGCCGTCCCCTGTTGCCACTTTTCGCCCTTACTACCGGGAAGATAGGTCACGGGAATCGTGTCGCCGATGTTGGCGGATTCGAACGCGGCGGATGAAACGGAGTCGGTACCATAGCAAAGCAGACCGTCTCCGTAGAATGTATACCGCAGATGGTAGCTGGTGGTTTTCCCGCGACTGACATCCTTCTCGTAAACACTCGCTGTAACCGGGACACCATGTGCGATAAGTGCATCCCAGGTGGCAAGGTCGTTTCGGGCGAAAAACAGCAGGATCAGAGCCGTCCCGACCATCAGATTCCAGAGCAGACGGCGCATCGCGACCGTTTTCTCCGTCCAGCGAGCGGTCCTTGGCCGCACCCCGAGAAGCTCCGGCTCAATGGCATGGGTGTGCTGTTCACCCGCGGCAACTTGCTGAGTCGGCGCAACCGATACGGGGTCCGTGTTCTGCGATTGTTGAAACAATACTCTGCTCATGGGTTACCCTCACCGCGACTGCTCCGAGCCGGTTCTATTAGGACACGAGTACGATCACCCGGTTGCACCGGCTACCGGAATGGGCTTCCTTCACCCGCCAAAGAACCGCGAAACACTCTCGATGTTGTCGGTACGCGGACAGGGGGGCAGGTCACGTAAAAAGTCGCGCCCGTAGGATTTGGTGTACAGGCGACTGTCCAGAATCGCCACCACGCCGCGATCCGTCACCGTGCGCAATAGGCGACCGAAACCCTGCTTGAGCCGGATCTGCGCCCGTGGAAGCGAGTACTCGCCGAACGCATTGCCGCCCGCTTCCTTGATCGCCCGTTCCCGCGCCCGCTCGGTCGGCGCGTCGGGCGCGGCGAACGGCAACTTGTCCATAATCACGAGCGATAGCGCGTCGCCGGGAACATCCACCCCTTCCCAGAACGACGCCGTACCGAGCAGTATCCCGTTCCCCGCTTTTTTGAACTCGTCGGTGAGTCGTGCCGGGGGCATTTCCCCTTGCGCGAAGATCGGATAATCTGTTTTGTCCCAGATGGCTTCATGCACGGCATGGAGCATCCGGTGGGACGTAAACAACGCGAATGTTCGCCCGCCCGCGATCTCCACGAGCGAGACGATCTCGTTCGCTACCTGTTCCGTATACTCCTGCGCCGACGAAGGTGGTCCCAGGTGGCGCGGGATATACAGCAGGCAGTTTTTCCCGTAGTCGAACGGTGAGCCTACGATTAGTTCCACGGGGGGGTCTGGTGCTTCTCCGGTTTGCCCCCCCCTAGCCCCCTCCCCCGCTTCGCGGGAGAGGGGGGACCCAGAAGTTCCCGCCGACGGATCGCTATTCTGGTCCACCGGCTGGTCCCCCCTCTCCCGCGAAGCGGGGGAGGGGGCTAGGGGGCAAATCAACCCCAACCGCTTCTTCACATACTCAAAATTCCCGCCAGACGCCAGCGTCGCCGAGGTGAAGATGACACGCGGCACGTCATTTAAAAGTGCCGACTGTAGCATCGGGGCGACTTCGAGCGGGGTTTTCACGAGTTGGGCGACCGCCATTCCGCCTTTCAACCGGCGCGTCTGATACCAGCGGAACGCCTCTTCGTCGGATGCGGATTCGGACACAAGTTGGAGTTCGGTAGATACGCGCGTCGCCGTGCGGGCGAGTCCGGTGGCGCGTTCTTTGGTGGCGGCATCCTTCGTTTTGTCCGCCGCCGTGATCAAATCTTTCGCCAACGTATTCAACGCCAGACACATCCCGTCGCGCCGTTCGCGGAAATCGGCACGGTCGGCTTCCTCGCGGAGGAGATCGTCGGTGAAATCCTCCGACCTGCTGGCGACGAGAAACGGATCGAGTAAAGACTGGTTGAGTGCGTCCAGCGCGGCAAGGCTGTTGGGGTCAATCAAGCCGTCACCCGCCAACTTTTTTGCCCGGTTTACCAATTGCGGGACGCGGCGGGATCCCCACTCCAATCCGAAAGCCTTCGTCGCGATGTCGTCCACGTGATGCGCCTCATCAAAAACCACGGCGTCGTATTTCGGTATCAGCGTCGGACCGTTCGGGTTGGCTTGTTTCAGGCGCAGGTCTGCCATGAAGAGTGCGTGGTTTACGACGATTATCTGGCAATTTTCGGCGTACTTCCGCGCTTTGAAGTAAAAGCATCGGTCGTAAAAACGGCATTCGCGCCCCCGGCAGGTGTCCTGATTCGCGGCGACCTCGCTCCACTGGTTGAAGGTAAAATCCAGTTCCGCTACATCGCCGGAATCGGTTTCGTTCGCCCAGCGTTGCAGTTTGGCGAAGACCGGATCGCCGAACGCCCAAATGTCGTTCGCCGCGCCCTCCAGGTCTTGCAAACAAATGAAGTTACTACGTCCCTTGAGCGTCGCGGCGTGCAGATCGAGTTCCGGCAGGGCGGCGAAAAGCGCGGGAATGTCACGCTCGACTAATTGTGACTGCAACGCCAGCGTGTGCGTCGAAATGACCGCCCGCCCGCCGTGTTTCGCCAGCCATTGCGCAAGCGGCACGAGATACGCCAGCGTTTTTCCGGTTCCGGTCCCGGCTTCGGCGAGGCAGGGTCTGCCCTCGCGCAGTGCCGCCGCTACCGATTTGGCAAGTTCCACCTGTTGCGGACGGTGGGCGAAACCGGGCAGGGCGTGGGCGAGCGGACCATCCGCGCCGAGCATGGTTTCCAGTCGGGGTAAGCGGTGTGTGGTGGTTCGGGGCGGGTGATCCGTGGTGAGCGTATCGGGTTCAGCGAAGGCGGTTGGCATTTCCAGATTCAGTATACGCTGTTTGCCGGTCGTTTGCCGCGACGAAAAATGGAGGTTGTCTCGACACGCTCGGTAGGCTATGCTATTCTCACGATATCCAGGTCCTTGTGCGCATGCGAGACAATTACACCCTCCGTCGAACGCATGAGGTCGGCGAGAGCAACCGGCACCTGCTAAGCGGCGCGACATTTGACTCCAGCTTCCTTCCCCGCTATACTGATGGCATTATTCCTACCCTTTAAGACCCGCACCGAGAGGCGGGAAAGGAGCAATCGCTATGGCAACCGAAGTTTCGGTGATGGATGCGGATGAGGTACGCCGCGCCCTCACCCGCATCGCCCACGAAATCGTGGAGCGCAACAAAGGCGCGAGTAATATCGTGCTGGTCGGTATTCTGCGCCGGGGGGCACCGCTTGCCGCACGCCTTGCCACACAAATCGGGCGCATCGAGAACGCCGATGCCGGGGCAAACCCGGTCCCGTATGGCGACCTGGATATCGCGCTTTACCGCGATGATTACGGTCTCCGTCAGGCACCCGCCCGCACCACCCACCTGCAACAGGATATCACCGGCAAAATAGTGGTTCTGGTGGACGATGTGCTTTTCACCGGTCGCTCCGTTCGCGCCGCAATTACCGCGCTTCTCGAATACGGACGCCCCGCCGCCGTACAACTCGCCGTTTTAGTAGACCGGGGACACCGCGAACTGCCGATACGCGCCGATTTCGTCGGCAAGAACCTCCCGACCGCGTTCACTGAGCGGGTCAATGTCCAGCTGTCGGAGATGGACGGCGGAGACGATGCGGTGACGATAAGCAAGAGCGATAGCCCTGCAAGTCCCCCGGAATCGGGGGTCGGGGGACAGAACAATGATTAATCTTGCCGGACGCGATCTTTTAGACCTGGAATCGTTGACCGCCGAAGAGATCACGGCGTTTTTGGACACGGCGGAAACGTTTACCGAGATTTTGCGCCGCGACGTGAAAAAAGTGCCGACGCTACGTGGAAAATCGGTAGTCACGCTGTTTTACGAAAATTCGACGCGGACCCGTACTTCGTTCGAGGCAGCGGGCAAGTACATGAGCGCGGACGTGATCAATATTTCCGGTTCGACTTCGTCCGCGAGTAAGGGGGAATCGCTACGCGATACGTTCCTGACGCTCCAATCGCTGACCGCCGACTGTATCATTATGCGGACGCCCTACTCGGGTGCGTGTCATCAGGCGGCGCAGTGGGTCGGAGTCCCGGTTATCAACGCCGGTGACGGGACGCACGAACACCCGACGCAGGGTCTTCTGGATGTGTTGACGCTCCGACAGGCGAAAGGGTCTCTGGACGGTTTGACGGTGGCGATTGTCGGCGACGTTGCCCATAGCCGGGTCGCCCGTTCGAATATCTGGGCGTTATCGAAGCTCGGCGCGAACGTTCGTATCGTGGGACCGGCGACACTGCTGCCGCCGGACGCCGAGGAACTTCCCGTCGAAGTGTTCACCGATCTGCGCGAGGGGCTTCGCGGCGCGGATGTTGTCAATGTTCTGCGGCTGCAGCTCGAGCGACAAACGAATGCGATGTTTCCCACACAGCGCGAGTACTCCAAACTGTTCGGAGTGACGCGGGACGCACTGACGGTGGCGAAACCGGACGTTTTGATTCTGCACCCCGGTCCGATGAATCGCGGACTGGAGATCGGCGGCGACGTACCGGATATGTCCCGCTCACTGATCGAAAAACAGGTCACGAACGGCGTCGCGGTACGAATGGCGGTCCTGTATCTTGTTCTGGGGGCAACAGGATAAAAGAAACGGTATTGAAAACTTCGTAGGTGCGCCAGGCGGAGTAAAGCCACAGGGGCATTGATGAGACGTTGATCATGGATATTTACAAATCTTTGACTCGAGACCTACTCGGTATTGTGAACTTTTGTGTCGGACTATCCCTCTGGATAACAATATCGTCGACACGCCGCTTGATTCCTTACGGGACCTGGGTTCATATTTTTCTCGGGAACGCTTTTTTTCTTGCGGGTTTATACCGAATGTCGAAGATCGGGTGGGTTCCTTTCACCGCGTTGGAAAGAGTCTGGATGATATTGGGTATTGTTTTTTCCGGTTCGATAGCATTGGTGCTTTTGGTCAAGGAAGAGGCAGTCGGTCAACGAAAACGTCAGGCAGAGTCATACAAGGCTTCCTTCCTGTGACGTATACCATCCGCTCTTACGACGCGAACCGGGATGATTTGGAGGCGATTACCCGTCTTCTTCATCGCGCCTATGCGCCGCTTAAAGAGCAGGGGATGTGGTTCGTCGCGTCCGTGCAGGATGTCGAAGCGACACGCAGTCGTCTGGCATCCGGCTTCGCCTTCGTCGCTGTGGATGATACCACTGGAAGCGTTCTTGGCACCATCACAGTGTATTCTCCTTGATCCGATCAATATTGCGCGTGGTATCGGGATACGTTATGGCACTTCGGGCAATATGCCGTGGACCCGGATCAGCAAGGGCTGGGCATCGGGGCGGCACTGATCGCGCAGGCGGAAGAGACAGCGCGTTTGAACGGTGCCAGAGAAATGGGGCTCGATACTGCGGAACCGGCGACCGGGCTAATTGCGTTCTACAATCGCCTCGGCTATCGGCACATCGGCTACACGCAATGGGGCAACGTCAATTACCGTAGCGTCGTCCTGTCGAGAACTCTTTAGCCCTCTCCCACCGCCCCGTGGGAGAGGGCTAAAGCTTGCTAAACCAATCCTTGCTCTTTCAAGTTCAGGAAACTGGTTGTCACCGTGTCCCACGCGGATAGATGGCGAAGTTTGTCCTGCTCGACGACCGCCCACTCGACCCCGGTTTCTCGCGCCGCGATCATACCGTCGGCAATCGGGACCGCCCCCGTACCGACTGTCGTAAAACTGCCGCGGTCCGACAGGTCGGCGAAATCCTTGACATGGATAGCCGGGACACGCCCTTTGAGCCGCCTCAAAACCCGCGCCGGGTCCTCGCCACCGATAGCGACCCAGCCGATGTCAATCGTGAAGTAGACGGCGTTCGGATCGGTGTTGAGCGCGAGAACATCGAGAGCATACGCACCGTCAATGGTGTTGCGGAATTCCTGGTCGTGATTGTGATAGCAGAGTTTGATGCCTTCCTCCGCCAGTTTCGCCCCCGCCGTGTTGTAAAGTTCGGCATCGCGAAGAAGCCCCTCTTTGGTGTCGGCGGGACTCCACCAGACCGAAATACGCGGCGATTTGACCGCGACGGCTTTCGCCCTCACGTCGTCGAAGCGGTCCCGCAGATCTTCCCGGCTTGCGCTTGTCGTCAGAAAGTCCAACCCGAGTGCGCGGAAGCGGGCGAGATTCGCCGCAACGTCGCCATCGAGCAGAGCGTACTCCGTCGCTTCCACACCGGCGTAGCCGATTTCCGCGACCCGCCCCATTGTCCCCCAGAAGTCGGCTTTCGCTTCCGCGCCGACGATACCGATCAGTCCAACTTTCATACCGTTTCCCCCTTTGGTTTTCCCAGACCGCTTGCCAGCATCTCATGGAGCGGGTTCCCGACGACTCCCGTCAAAGGAAGTGTCACCCGCTCATGTCGCTGGGCGGACGCATAAAACGCGAACAAAATCTCGCCTGCCTTGAGTGCTCTCTTATACGAGAGTTCCGGCTCCGCGCCGGATTCGAGGCAGTCCAGTGCGTTTTTGACCAGTCCGATCATCTGTTCCTCCGGCACCTCCTCGACAGCAGGAAACTTCCAGCCCGGAGCACTGTAAACCACCGCGCGGCGGATCTGCCCGTCCCACATCACTTCGATAAAACCATCACTCCCGGTGACGCGCACGCCGCCCCAGAAATCCAGATTCAGCATGCCAGTGCGTATCGTCCCGAAGACGCCGTTCTCGAAGTAGAACATCCCGGTAAACATCCCTTCGGCGGGAACGTTAAAAAAGTTGACCGTTTCCGTCAGGTCCACGGCTCCATGCACCCACGTTACCGGGTACTCGCCGTTGAATGACAGTGCCTGGTCTACGGAATGTGTTCCGCAGTCCAGTAAATGCGGGGGAGAGAACAGGTCCATGCGCTCTATCTTGCCGAACTGCCCCGCCTCCAGGAGTTCGCGTACCTTGATGTTCCCGGACGCGAACCGGCGTTGGTGGCAGAACGTCAACAGGATTCCGCTCTCCTCCGCGAGACGGGCTATCTCCTCGCACTCGCCCCAGGTCGCCGCCATCGGCTTTTCGGAAAGTATCACTTTCACCCCTGCCTGAATACAATCACGGATCACCGGTAGATGAAGCGCGGTCCAGAGCGTAGCAACCACGACATCGGGACGTTCCTCTTTGAGCAGTTCCTTGTAATCCGTATATATCCGTGCGTCCAGCGCGAAGTCGGTTGCGAACAACTCCGCGGACTCGGCGCGGACATCGGCGAGCGAGACGATATGGACCCGATCATCGGCTTTCAAACCGGGCATATGGGCGCGGGCACGTCCCCCGCATCCGATAATGGCAACGCGGTATTTTCCGCTGTTCGATAACGACATGGGCTACTCTGCTTTCAAAAAGATGTTTCAATAGTTTGGTTCACGCAAACCGATGCGAATACCTCCCTCGTCTGCCGTTGCAACGGCGCGATTAAAAACAAATCTGTATCAGAAGATTAGAACACCTTGCAAAATACAAGAAAAAATTGTACAATCGGGCATGCGAAAATAATTTCGCAATCATATGCAGGGCATAAGGATAGGCTATGACTATGAAAGTCATTATTAAACCGGTCGGGTTGATTGTTTTGCTTTCGGCTATCGTCTTGCTCACCGTGCTCGCGTTCCGCCAGACGAAGACCGAACCATCCCCGGTTGTTTCGTCGGGGCGGGTGGTGAAGAACGCGGAAGCACCGCCACCACAGGAGTTGCTTTCTGCCGATGGTAACCTGATCGCGAGTGGCGATTTCGAAGACGGATACATCTCGCCTGCTCCCGATCCGGTTAAAACCAACGTCGCAAAAATCAAGGGCACGATAGCCGGGAACGGTCTTTGGTTCGATAACTCCGCCTGGGCGGATATCAGTGCGGAGTATGCTCCGGATGAAACGATATTTCACGGCGGTAAGCGTTCACAACGGGTCGATTTGGAGAAAGTTCGTTTCGGTCACATCCAGTTCGCTCAGATCCGCGTGTTGCCAACAGATCGGGATTATGAGGTGTCCGCCTGGGTTCGTGCCTCGAAACAAACGAAAGTCACTCTTGCCATGCGCGTCGGAGAAAAATCGCTGTTGACCACGCAGGATTTATCTGCCGGTCCTGAGTGGCGCAAAGTATCCGTAAAAACCTTCCGCCGACGCATAGCCAAGGGTGAGGACAACAACACCTGGGTGATGTTGTTTCTGCGTGAACCGGGCACAACCTACTGGATAGATGATGTGAAAGTGTTGCCACTCAATAACGCGGTAGCGGCGAAGTAGCGACTCCGAACCTTTACAATACCGGTAGAATAAACGACATATGACTGCTTCCCTTTTCGTGGCTATGACAGCCGTCTTGATCGCTAATTCGGCGACAGCACAATCCCTCGACACTTTCCCGGCAAAAAAAACCGGCGCGATGCCGAAAAAGACTGCCGCTATGGTTTTCGCCAAAGCGGGAGAAACCTGGGCATATATCCTCGCGGACCGCAAGAGCCTCGAGGAAGCGATCCAGACCGGTCAACTGCCCGAGGTTCACGACATCGTCTTTTCGCTTCGCGATAGTGTCGTCACCCTCCCTTATAAGTCAACAGCCCTATCTCCCGCGAAAATGGCGGCGTTGAAAAAGCGGGTAGATGCCGTCGCTATTCTTGCCGAGCGCGTAGACAAATACGCGGACGAAGGCGATGCCACAAAGACCAAAGCCGAGTACGCAAGGCTTCGGAAAGAGTTAGACGCTTTCGAGCCGCTTTACCCCACGAACGCGCTACCGAGTAGCGGAGGCAAGCCCCTGTCAGCGGCGGATAAGAGACTGTTTCTTCTGCCCGGGGGGCTATACACGGAGTCCGACATCGTGGCGAACGGAAGCACATCGCCTTACCAAAAATATGCCAGCGTGATCCCGATGCACGACGCGAAGGTAAATCCGGGCGACGCGGTTTGCCCGATCTCCGAGACGAAGCCGAATGCGAAATTGCCCTGGGTGATCGGTGGCAAGACCTATATTTTCTGTTGTCCGCCCTGTATCGGGGAGTTTTTGACGAAAGCGAAAACCACCCCATCTACCGTGAAATCCCCGGAAGGGTACATCAAAAAATGATACGGTTTTCTGCTCGTGTCTCAGCCTTTGGCGTTTTGCTTTCCTTACCGATTCTTGCCGCTTCCCATCCTGGCGACGCGCCTGCGGTGGTCAAAATCGCGCCCGGTATCACGTTCGCCGAGGCGAAAGAGCCGCAGGTCGCAGTCGGGTCAAACGGACGGGTTTATGTGGCGTTTGGCATGGGAGATTCGATCTATTGTGCCGTCTCGCCCGACGGGGGGAAAACATACGACATACCGGTCCTGGTAGCGCGGGTGAGCAACCTTTCTCTGGGGATGCGGCGGGGTCCCCGAGTCATCGTTACCGAGAAGAGCGTTGTAATTTCCGCCATTTCCGGCGTCCGGGGTGCGGGTAAGGACGGTGATCTGCTAGCGTGGCACTCGTTCGATAAAGGTAAGACCTGGCGTGGTCGGGTACGGATCAACGACACCCCGGACGCCGCTCGCGAAGGATTGCACGCGATGACCGCCTCCGGCGATGGGATGATCGCCTGTACCTGGCTCGATCTTCGCGACAAGGGTACCCAACTCTATTCGTCACTCTCACGAGACGGCGGCATTTCCTGGAGCAAAAACGTCCGGGTATATGCGTCGCCTGACGGCACGATTTGCGAATGTTGCCACCCATCGCTGGCGTTCGATGGAAGCGGAGATCTGTATGTCATGTGGCGCAACTTCCTCGGCGGCGCACGCGATATGTACCTCGTCACGTCCCGCGATGGCGGCAAATCATTCGGCAAGGCGGAGAAATTAGGGATGGGAACGTGGGTTCTCAACGCCTGCCCGATGGATGGCGGCGCACTTTCGGTGTCCTCCAACGGCACGGTGACAACCTTCTGGCGGCGTGAAGGCGAGATATTTACCTGCGAGCCGGGGCGGGCGGAAAAAAGTCTGGGCGTCGGTCGGCAGGGTTGGGTAGCCGCAACGCCGGATGGTTCCTATTTCATATGGTCCGGCGAACGTGCCGGTGCTATCGCCTCCGCGCCGGGACACCCCGAGCAATGGAGGTTAGCCCGAAACGCCACCAACCCGGTCGTCGCCGCACCGACACGAGGAAACGGTCCCGTGGTCGCCGTCTGGACTAGCCGCGACGGTCTTGAAGCTACGGTGCTCACGCATAGTGTGACGGAATCGTCAAAAAAGACAAAGTCGCCTTAGCGTTTCCCGCTAAGGCGATTTTTGACGGCATCATTTACACGCTATAATACATGGCGAACTCATACGGGTGCGGGCGCAGACGAATCGCGTCCACTTCGTTCCGCTTCAACGCGATGTAGGTTTCGATCAGGTCCTTGGTAAACACACCACCTTCCAACAGGAATTCGTGGTCCGCTTCCAGCGAGTCCAATGCTTCTTCGAGGCTGCCGGGGGCTTGCTTTACGCCCAGACGCGCTAACTCCTCGGGCGACATTTCGTAAATGTCGGCGTCCACCGGGGCGGGCGGGACGATTTTGTTCTGAATGCCGTCCAGTCCCGCCATCAGGATCGCCGCGAACGCCAGATACGGGTTGCAAGACGGATCCGGGGCGCGAAACTCGACGCGGGTCGCCTTCGGGGTTTTCGAGTACGCCGGAATGCGACAACATGCCGAGCGGTTGCGACCGGAATAGGCAAGATAGATCGGGGCTTCGTAGCCGGGAACGAGGCGACGGTACGAGTTGGTCGTCGGCGCGGCGAACGCTAAGATCGCGGCGGCGTGCTTCAGGATTCCCCCGATATAGTACACCGCCAATTCCGATAACTTCGCGTAGCCGTTCTCGTCGAACATCAGCGTTTGACCGTTTTTCCAGAATGAAACGTGCGTGTGCATCCCGGAACCGTTGTCCTGAAACAACGGCTTTGGCATGAACGTCGCCGTCAAGCCGTTCTGGCGGGCGACATTTTTCACGATGTACTTGTATAAGAGCATGTCGTCGGCGTGTTTGAGGAGCGGTTGGAAGCGCAGGTCGATCTCCGCCTGTCCCGCCGTGCCGACTTCGTGGTGCTGGACCTCGACATCAATGCCCGCGTCCATCATGGTCAGCATCATCTCGGTGCGAATGTCCTGATACTGATCGCTTGGCGCGACCGGAAAGTAGCCACCTTTGTAGGGGATCTTGTAGCCGAGGTTCGGAGCGTCGTCGCGAGCCGTATTCCACGCGCCTTCATCGGAGTCAACGAAGTGCATGGACGAGTTGGCGTTGTACTCGTAGCGGACTTCGTTGAACAGATAAAACTCCGCCTCTGCGCCGAAAAAAGCCGTGTCCGCGATTTCGGTCGTTTTCAGATACGCTTCGGCTTTTCGGGCGATATTTCGCGGGTCGCGGGAATAGGGCGTATACGTCTCGTCCGGATTGCGAACGTCGCATACGATGGATAGCGTCGGGATTTCGGTGAATTGATCCGGAAACACATAATCCGGGTCGGGGAAAAGGAGCATATCCGACTCGTTGATACGCTGAAAGCCACGAATCGAGGAGCCGTCGAACCCCAAGCCCTCGCTGAACATATCTGCTTTGAGCGACGCGGCAGGGATCGAGAAGTGTTGCCACGCGCCAAACAGATCACAGAACTTGAAGTCTACTACCTTGAACTCTTGCGCCATTTCGACGACTTCGGTTATGGTCATGCGCTTGTGTTACCTTATCTGTGTATGGGAAGGCATCCGGCGGAACGTAATAAACCGGGTGCCGTGCGCGAGATTTTATCAACAGGGGAGTTTATTTGTCAAGTTAAGAGAATGGGAACGGTCCTGTTACTGCATGTGATCTTTGATTTCTGGTATAGGATGAACGTCTGCTAAAACTTAACGAAAATTTAACATGGATTTAACACAGTGGGTACTGAATATCTGACATAATGGTGGTTAGGAAAGCCCTTTCCCAAATATAAAATGGCTGACCTGCTCCGACATCGCTCACCTTCATTGAGAAAGTAAAAAATGAAAACATCCGCAGCACCTCCCATCGCACGTCGTTCCACCCAACGCCGTTTCGCATTCACACTGATTGAACTACTTATTGTTATCGCTATTATCGCTATCCTCGCCGCGATTTTGTTCCCAGTGTTTGCCCAGGCTCGCGAGAAGGCCCGTCAGTCGTCCTGCCTTTCCAATCTAAAGCAACTCAGCGTCGCCCATTTGATGTACACCCAGGATTACGACGAGACATTCGTCACGTCCTGGGCGCGGGGGTTCCCGGGCGACTTTAACTTTTTCGTGCAACCGTATCTGAAAAGCCTTGCGGTGCTGCACTGCCCCTCACGGGCGATCTCGATGGAAGACGCGGCGGCGGCTTGCGCGGTCGACACCGGATATGGTTCGTGGAGCCTTAAACCCGGCGAACGCGACAATCCGACGGGCGAGCCCGAAGTCTGGGGTTACGGTTTCAATAACGGCATCACCTGGAATGACAACACCGGTCTTACCCAGGCGGCGACCGAGGATGCGGCAGGAGCCAATACGACAGTCAATGTCGTTGTTGGCGGCATAACTGTTGCGACCACCATTCACCCACGCCCTCAGTTGGGACTGCCGTTCGCGAGCGTTGCTGCGCCTGCGACCACGTTCATGCTCGGCGATACAAACGAACTGCCGCGTCAGAGCATCCAGCTGAACGCCTTGCGTCCGCTCAACTGGCCCGGCTACACCGACTCGACCTGCGAGAAGGTGATCCGTGCCAACTCGCCCCGCCACAACGGCGGGAATAACTTTGTTTTCGCCGATGGCCATGCGAAATGGCAGAAGTACGACGGTCGCGCCACCAACTACGGCGAACCAGCTTCCGCCCGCGACCTGTGCCAGTACTATCATGAGTACGACGGCTCGAACAATCCCGGAAATTGCAAAACCTACGGGTTTTAGTCGTACGCAGAGTGTCGCCGCATACGGGCGGTTCCGCCTTACGAAGCCGCCCTAATATTGAAACGGGAGAGTTATTGTGCTAACAAAAAATAAAGGGTTCGTTTTCGGCGTCGTCGCGGCGTTGGCAGTATTGTCGCTTGTCGTCTGTGCGGGCTGTCAATCGGGATCCACGGCTTCTGCATCCCCCGCCGACGTGAAGTCACCTAACGGAGTACCGGCGGTGAAAGCCTCGCCAGGGGTACACAATATCGGCAGGAATGACCACTGAAGCGATAGCCAATAAAAAAACCGGCGGGGCTATCCCGCCGGTTTTTTTGTGCCGATGTTACTTGATGAACAGCATTTCCTGGTAGGTCGGCAGGGGCCACAATTCGTCGGAAACGATCTGCTCTAATGCGTCTGCCGCCTCGCGCACCACCAACATCGCTGGGAGGACCTGGTCGCGGTAGTGGAGTGCGTGATCAATGGACTCGCCCTCAGTCTCGTGTGCGAGCGCGTGGTCCAATGTC
The DNA here is from genome assembly GCA_014381035.1 of Armatimonadota bacterium. Next base: position 7,485 of record JACMIS010000122.1, on the reverse strand, counting down.
TCGATACCCGCTTCCAGATCGGCGGATAGCGCGATGATCTGATCCAGCATCTTTGTATTCGGAGTTTTGCCGAGTTCCTTGAGTTGCAGGGCAAGCGTCGCCAGTTGCGACTGATAGGAAACCACCGCCGGGAAAATCTTCGTGCGGGCGATTTCCAGCGTCAGTAAGCCTTCCGTATTCACGTCGCGGATGTATTTCTCCATCCAGATCTCGTAGCGCGACTCAACCTCACGCGGCGACAGAACGCCGTACTTGCCGAGCACCGCGATGTTTTCCCCGTCGAGGAGTTTCGGCAGGGCGTCGAGCGTGTTTCGCAGGTTTGGCAGACCGCGCTTTTCGGCTTCGGCGTGCCATTCGTCCGAGTAGCCGTTGCCGCCGAAGACGACCGGATGGTGTTCCGAAGCGATGCTCTGCAGGACTTTTTGAATCGCCCCGTTGAGTTTTGCCGCGTCCCCCGCCATCTCTTTTTCGATCTCGGTGGAAACGTAGTCGAGCGAGTCGGCTAAGATGCAGTTCATGACCACCAGAGGCCAGGCGATGGATTGATTCGACCCGACGGCGCGGAACTCGAAGCGGTTGCCAGTGAACGCGAACGGCGACGTTCGGTTGCGGTCGCCCGCATCTTTCGGCAGAACCGGCAGAGTATCTACCCCGATCTGGAGCGTGCCACGCAGTTTCGATGACGACGCGCCACCGCTCTTGAGTTGGTTGAACACGTCCTCCAACTGATCGCCGAGGAAGATCGACATGATCGCGGGCGGTGCCTCGTTCGCGCCGAGGCGGTGATCGTTCCCGGCGGACGCCACGGCGGCGCGAAGCAGGGTCGAGTATTTGTGTACGGCGCGGATCGTGGCGAGGCAGAAGATCAGAAACCGGGTGTTCTCATGCGGCGAATCGCCCGGGTCGAGTAGGTTGCCAAGTTTGCAACCGAGCGACCAGTTGACGTGCTTGCCGGAGCCGTTGATGCCCGAGAACGGCTTTTCGTGCAAGAGAGCCGCCATACCATACTTTGTCGCGATGCTCTGGATGCTTTGCATGATCATGTGCTGATGGTCATGTCCGACGTTCGCCGATTCGTAGATCGGTGCGATCTCAAACTGACCGGGTGCGAGTTCGTTGTGACGGGTCTTGTTCGTGATGCCGAGCTTGTAGAGTTCGTGTTCCAGTTCCATCATGAACGACAGAACACGCTCGGGGATTGCGCCGAAATAATGGTCCTCGAACTCCTGCCCCTTGGGCGGTTTCGCGCCGAAAAGGGTGCGCCCGCCGTTCAGCAGGTCGGGGCGGGCAAAGAAGAAGTTGCGGTCAATCAGGAAGTATTCCTGCTCCGGTCCGGCGGTAGCGGTGACCATGCCGCATTCGTCGTACCCCAGCAATTTGAGGACACGTGTCGCCTGTGTGTTGAGAGCTTGCATGGAGCGCAGGAGCGGTGTTTTATGGTCGAGGGCTTCGCCGGTCCAGGAAAGGAACGCAGTCGGGATACACAGCGTGTTGCCGTTCGGGTTTTCGTATATATAAGCGGGGCTGGTAACATCCCAGGCGGTGTACCCGCGTGCTTCAAACGTAGAGCGGATACCACCCGACGGGAACGAGGACGCATCCGGTTCGCCTTGGATCAGTGCGCTTCCGGAAAACTGGGCGATGGTGCCCCCTTCGCCGTCCGGCTCGAAAAACGAGTCATGCTTCTCCGCAGTCAAACTGGTGAGCGGGAAGAAAACGTGTGTGAAGTGGGTCGCGCCTTTTTCGAGTGCCCACAGTTTCATCGCCGATGCCACGGCGTCCGCTATCGAGCTATCCAACTTATCGCCGCGTTCAATGGTACGCTTCAAAACTTTGTAGACCGGTTTTTCCAGCTTTTCGCGCATTACCTTGTCGTTGAAAACATTGATGCCATAGTGAGCCTGGGCGGATTTACCTTCCAGATCAAGCGCGTTGACGAGCGGTTTGTAGTTGATAACGGCGGAAATTGCTTCTTGCCTGCCGGTTGTTGATTTCAATGCGGGAGTTCCTCCAAAAGTTGAAATGAATCGAAACGGACGAGTACGTAGAGCTTCAAGTATAGGCGCACTTCCGTCTATGATTAACATGAGGTCCGTAAGCGAAAAGCCACGCGGAACTAGCACGTTTGCGGGGCGAAACGTGGTTCCACGTGGCTTCATAGCCTGAAACCTAACAACACTGTCAGGGTAACGGTTGCTTAGTTTAACGTGCCGGAAGTTTTCTGTCAAGGTGAAACCGCTTCGTGAGGCGTGGGCTATCGAGCCGCATGCGTGCATCTATTGATCGGGGGTGGTGTTTTTATTTTACGTGCAGCGGGGCAGTCGAAGCGCGAATATCAATCGTGACGGGCAGACGTATTACCGCGCCGGTGCGGCTCTCCCCCGAGGCACCTTTGTCGAGATAATTCACCAGGATTTCGACCGCCTTCGCGCCGATCTCGGTCAGCGGTTGGCGAATGGCGGTGACGGGGACCGAGGCGTGTTCGCTAAATCGCGTGGAGTTATAGGCGACAAGGGAGAAAGACTCCGGTACCGACAGCCCGTGGCGCGGTGCGAGTTCGGAGATGATTTCATTCAATCCTCCCTCCCCTTCAATAATGAATAAAGCGGTCGGGGCATCGGCGATTCGGGTGGCGATACGCTGCAGCGTAGTGTCCAGTGCTGTTTTTTCCACGATAGACAGAACGATCCCTTTGTCTTTCGCGGCTTCGTTCACTCCAAGAAGTCGCTCCTGTACAAACGAGAGGTCTCGCGAGGCGATGTCGTCGAGCACTATAGCGACATGACGATGCCCCAGGCTTGCGAGATGTTCGATACCCAATCGCCCACCGCCCGCGTTATCGCAATCCACGGCGAAATAAGGCACACTCCGGACAATGTCGCTCCCCTCGGGCAAAACCGACACATATACGACCGGTATGTTTGCCTGAATAACTGCGCTTTTTACCAGTGGGGTCCACACCTTACCAACCGCGATAACGGCGTCCGCGCCGCCGCCCAGAATCTCGCGGCGCAACGTTTCCGCATCCGGATCGAGCGCGGTGTAAAGGAGCGTGTTTCGACGGTGTTCGAACGCTCCGGAAAGAATCCCGCCGAGAATCGCGGCGTGATACGGGTCCATCGCACCGAACGCGGCGGGGTGCAGGAGCAAAACCCCGATGCGCCCGGTGCGTCCGGTTTGCATTTCGCGCACCGCGCTTTGCGGTACATAGTTGAGGTCACGGACCGCGTCGAGGACGCGTTGCCGGGTTTCCTCCGAAATCCGGTCCGTCTCGCGCCCGGTGATCACTTTAGACACGGTCGCAGTGGACACCCCGGCACGAAGGGCGACATCGCGGTGGCGGGTGCGTCGCGGTGGATCGCGAAAAATGGGTTCGTCGGAGGGTGTGTCGGAAGGGTTGTTTTCCATTATTGGCAGGGGGATTGTAACCTGAATTGGCAAGGGGTCGCAACTACGCTTTCTTACTAAAACTTTATAAATATATGAGCGTTATTTAATACTCTCTTAACTTTTCCTTAATATGTCTATGGTAATTTAATGACACATGTCTACAGTTCGATGGAATGAAATCACCGACTCCCTCCGAAATCTGATTTCCGAGGGGCAGTTACAACCAGGAGATCGCCTGCCTTCCGAGAAAGTCCTTGCCGCCCAATGGGGTGTTTGCCGCATGACGGCTCACCGCGCAATGAGCGAATTGGAGCGCGAAGGTCTGGTGCATCGCAAGCGCAGGGTCGGCACCACCGTCGTCCCCCGCCACGAGACCAACCACGTCGGCAAGGCAGAGGATGTTTCCGACAATCCTACGTCTGGCGTTAACCCCGGGTTCCCGACGCTGCCAGAGGGAACGAAGCGGATCGCGTTGCTTTGCTTCCATGTGAACGATTTTCCGCAAGCAGACTATATCCATGCCTTCCGTTCGGGAATGTCATCGGAGGGTTACTATGTATTGCTGTGCGACACCGAGAATCGCCCGGAGCGCGAAGCGGAATACCTGCACCGCCTTATCGGCGAGGCGGACGCCATCTGCATCTATCCAACCTGTGCGGAGGAGAACACGCCACTTCTGGCGCGTATCGCCGAAACAGGCACCCCTGTTATCTGTCTGGACCGTGTCCCCGACGGCTTGGAGGAGGTCGTGGATGGGATGGTGACGGACAATTACGCCGCTACCCGCGAATCACTCCGTATTCTTGCCGCACGCGGTCATCAGCACGTCGCGTTACTGACCACCGATGCCCCCGGCGTATCCTCGCTCACGGAGCGCAGAGACGGGTGGCGCGACGCCTTGCTTTCCGCAGACTGCTCGGATACGCAGTGTGACGCACTGTTACGCCGCTTCCCCCCGCGATTGGGCTACGATTTCGACATGCTCTGTCAGATCGTACACGACGCGCTCTACACCTTGCGCAACGCCGTCTCTCCTTCGCCGACGGCGGCATTGTGCCTCGACGACTTTTTTCTTGCCGCGGCCATGGAAGCGTGCGACCGGATGGGACTCACCGTCCCCGACGATTTCGAGTTGATTTCGTTCAGCGATTACCCCCCGCTCGCCGCGCGGCTTGCACAGAACAGCCATCGTATTAGTCAGCGCACCCGTGAAATGGGCGATCTTGCCGCCACACGGTTACGGGAACGCCTTTCCGGGTCGCTATCCGGGACGGTTACCACGGTTCGTGTTCCCGCCGTTTTACGTCTGGCGGGAAGCGATGATGTCACCGTTCTTTCCCAAGAAACGATTACCCGTGATTAGCAGTTACAACAGGAGCAACAGGATGTTTTTAAAAATCGCGTGTGCACCGACCGAAGAAACCGGGGAGAGACTGCCGCAGTCTCCCCTGAGAGAAGACGCCTTGACGCCCGCAAAACGCACCTCCGGCGCGAACGTGCTTCGAGCACGTCTCGCAAGCGCGTTTACGCTGATCGAACTGCTCGTGGTCATCGCAATTATTGCCATCCTTGCCGCGATACTTTTTCCCGTTTTCGCGCAAGCACGCGAGAAAGCGCGTCAAACCTCGTGCCTGAGCAACGTGAAGCAGTTAGGCACCGCGTCCATGATGTACGTTCAGGATTACGACGAAACGATGTTGCCCTATCAAACCGCCGTTCCGGTGCCAACGGTTCCGGTCACTGCATCCAGTTTTTGGCCTCATCTGATCGAACCGTATGTCAAGGCGCGGCAGGCGTGGTATTGTCCGTCCAACACGACACTTTCGACAGCGACACCTGTTCCCTCGCCGAATAGCTCCACTTATGGAGCGAACTTCAACCACATTGTCACTAGTAACCTCGGCGGAATCCCGCGCGGTCTCGGTGACTTCACCCGCCCCGCAAATCTGATGTTGATTACCGACACGCAGGACTCCAAGACGGTAGACGCTAAAGACGCGCCCTGTCCCGACTTTCAAGCCGGATATGTACGCACTTACTGCCCACACACCGGCACCGCGACACCCTATGCACATGGCTTGGCAGCTTGCGTAACGCTACGAAACACCGCCGGGGTGGATAAGCGACATAGCGGCGGCGCGAACGTCCTTTTTCTCGACATGCACGCCAAATGGACGAAGTACGAAACGATCATGGCAGCGGAAACCGATGCGAGCCATCCGGTAGACCTCTGGGGACACTGGTCGATATGATTCCCCCTTTGAAACGGCGTGAGTTTTTGCAGGCGTCACTCGCCCTCGCCGCCACGGTGCCAGCCGCCGCGAGCGCGCGTAACGAGGAGCCCAAGCGAGATACACTCCGGGTCGCTCTAATCGCCGACACGCATACGACACGCGCCACCAAAGAGGACCAGGCACTCTATATCCCACGCTTCGAAGCCGTGATCAAAGCCGTAAACGCTGCCACGCCGGACCTGATCCTGTTCGCGGGCGATCTGACGCAAAACGGTAAGCCGGACGAAATCACGGATTTCCTCGCGCTTTCCAAAAGACTCCGGGCACCGATGCGCTGGGTGCCCGGCAACCACGACGTTGGTGCGAAACACCTGCCGGGCAAAGCAAGCGGCACCTCCGCCGCCCGGAACGAGGCATACGAGAAGAGTTTCGGCTCCTCTTATTTCGCCGACGACGTCGCGGGGGTACGCGTCGTCGGCATCAACACATCGGTGCTCGGGTCGGGGCTACCGACCGAGACCGAACAATGGCGTTTCCTGGATCGCTCGCTGGGGGGCAATGCGATCCGGGACGCCAAACCAACCATCATACTTTTACACTATCCCCCCTATCTCAAGGATGAAAAAGAGCCGGGCGGCGACTACTGGAACATCGAACCAGAACCACGCGCCCGCCTGTTGAAACTCCTGGACGGCGATAAAACCATCCGCACCGTTCTTTCCGGGCATCTGCACTACCCTATCGCGTATACACGCGGGAACGCGCTGTATCACACGTCCGCGCCGGTATCGTTCGGACTGCCCCGTGGTAAACAGCCGCAGGGTTGGACAATGATCACGGTGCCACTCGCCAACAAATTGGCACAAATAACTACCGCACAGTTTCATCCGATTCTCGACAAAGAGGAACCCAAATCATGAACCGAAAAGCATTCACGTTGATCGAATTGCTCGTCGTTATCGCCATTATTGCCATCCTTGCCGCGATACTTTTTCCTGTTTTCGCCCAGGCACGTGAGAAGGCACGGCAAGCCGCGTGCGGGTCGGGATTACGCCAGATCGGGCTGGCGTTCGCGCAGTACGTCCAGGACTACGACGAAACCACGCCGCAAATCTGGTTCGGTCCGAACTCCATGGATCAGCGGTATTTCTGGATGGACGCCTTGTTGCCGTACACGAAAAGCGAGGAGTTTTTTTCGTCCTGTCCGTCGAAGGATTTCGATAACTGGAAACCGAGCCAGCAGATTCCTACGCCCGGTGCCAACAATAAAGCCCGCGAGAACGTCAGTTTCGCAATGAACTCGATGTACGCTTCCGCCGCCACTTCCGCAGACGCGATTGACGGGCAGAAAGCGAACCCGCCGATCCGGGAATCAGGAGTCCCTTACTCCGAATTTGCGGTCCCGACCAGCACGCTTCTAGGCGGCGACGGGAGCGGTTACTATATTTCGTATAGCGGCAAGAAGGACGAGATCAAAGTCGAAACACAGCCGCCCTATTCCAGTCCGCTAAAACTCCCGAATGTCGGTCGTCTGAACTCCCCGATGACCCGCTTTGTAGGGCGACATTTCGGCGGCGCGAACTTCGTCTACTGCGACGGGCACGCGAAGTGGTCGAAGATCAGCGACGTGGCGAAGACGAATAGCAACGGCGTTCTGCATATGTTTACCATCGAAGATGATGAGAATAAGTAGTCGCGAGGAGAAACCGATGACAACTGAAATCACCCGGCGGGAACTGCTGGCTACCGGGGCGGCGTCACTCGTCGCCTCGGCGATCCCTGGGGCAGCGGATGCCGCCGAAACCCGCGAGTTCGCCTTTCCGCTTCTCGGCGATCTACATTTCGACCGGTTGGAGCACCA
>JACMIS010000955.1 GCA_014381035.1 Armatimonadota bacterium | reverse complement strand
TCCGATACTCCGTATCGGAAGTCAGAACGCCGGATCGCGGGAAAGGACCTAAGTAAGCCAAACATCAACGAGCACCGCAGGTACACCGATGCAACGTCAGGTTGCCCCCGTCCGGGCAGGACAAAAAGAAAAAGGTAGGAATAACAGAGTGCTCCTATCTTCACCCGGATGTATTATCTTCGGACTGTTGCCACCGCTCCCAGTCGGCGGGCGTGTCTACATCGAACGCGCCGCCGGGGAAGGGGACACTGATTGCGTCTTTCGCTCTTCGATGTCGTTCGATGACTGATTTCGCGCCGCCGGTGGCGCCTAGAGCGGCGAGTTCCGGGAGGATATCCCGGTCGAAGACGCAGGGCACACCCCAAATGCCGTTGTACTCGGACGCGACCACTTTTTTCCCGGAGTCCTGGTACGTCTCCGAAATATGAAAAAGTAATGTTTCGCTGACAAGCGGTTGATCGCAAACGAGAAGTAGCACCGCGTCGAAAGAGGTTCCGTCAGCAAGCAATGCCGAAATCCCGGCTCGGATCGAACTACCCATACCCGTCTCCCAATCGGGGTTGAAAACGGTTCGGGTGAAAGGAAGGGGTTCGAGCACACCCTCTACTTCGGGGGCGCTGGATCCGGTGACGATGACTATGGGGGAACAGCCGATATCATCTGTGATGCGGGCGATGCGGGTTACGAACGGCTCGCCCTGGAAGCGGAGTAGCTGTTTGGGTTGACCCAGTCGCGTCGACCCGCCCGCCGCGAGAATCACGGCGGCGAGGTGTAACGGTCTCACATTGTTGCCAGCAGGCATGTCACCTTTTCCGTTGTTTGCAGTGGCGCACTGGGTTCTGCATCCCCACGCGGATGAATCGCGTCGGCTCGCTCCCGAAGCGGGGCTCCGCTTCGACCCATCATCGCCGCTTTTATCTCCGCGATCACCGACAGCGCGATCTCCTCCGGCGAGTCCGCGCCGATATCGAGACCGACCGGCGCGTGAAGTCGCCTCAACTGGTCGGACGTGAACGATTCCCCGCGCCGGTCGAGTTCCGCGAGAAGCCGGTCCGCCCGCTTGCGCGGACCGAGGACTCCTACATAGCGGGCGGGCGACCGTAGCAGTGTCGGCAGAATCGCCAGATCGTCGAAGTATTGGTGCGTCATCAGTAGGACAGCGGTATCACCATCGAGGTTAACCCCGACCGATTGGTCGTCCGTCAGACCGGTAACCACGGCGTCCGCTCCGGGCAAGCGGCGTGCCATCAGCGTCGGGTTCGTGAGAGTGCGCGGCGCGACCGCCGTGACGTGCCAGCCCAATTCCTTGGCGAAACGGATCACAGGCAATGTATCCTGCCCAGCGCCGTAGATGACAAGCGGGGTAGGGGGAACAACTATCTCCCAGAATACCGACGCCCCGCTGCCCTCTTGGAAAGAGTATGTCGTGTTGCGCGAAAGGCGCTCCCCAAGCACCGCGGTTGCGTCCTGCAATATCGCGTCCTGCAATGCGGCGTCGGTGACAGTTCCGCCGGTCTCGATCGCGCTGTACCAGAACCTTTGTCCGACCCACTCAGGGTGGGCAGGGGATTCATAGACCGTCGCGAACGCGCCGACTTGCCGGGATGCGAGGCAGCGGTGCAAAAACGCAAACGGTTCCGTCTCACCTTTACCTGGCAATCGCTCGAGTAAAACCCGGACCACCCCGTTGCACCCCAGCCCTAGACCCCACGCCATTTCGTCGTCCTCGTCGGCAGTGGAGTCATAGGTCACCAGTGCGCACCCACTGGGTTCGGTTCGCCACCACGCCTTGCGCAGGACGTCGCCTTCGAGGCACCCGCCGCTAATGCCACCCGCGACCCAGCCCTGTTGCGAAAGCAGAAGCCTCGCCCCGGTGCGTCGGTAGGTGGAACCACGTACCTCGACCACGGTCGCGAGGACCGCCGCTTCGCCGCGCTCGCGCAACGATTTCGCGGCGTCCAGTATTTCCTGTAACTCTTTCATAACTCTTGATCT
>JACMIS010000954.1 GCA_014381035.1 Armatimonadota bacterium | reverse complement strand
CGATCCCCCCCCCGACCGCGAGACCGAGAAACGCCCGCCCCGCACTCACGGACAGGTGCCGCCATAGATCGCCGGAAACGACCAACTTCTGCGCGGCGGCGAGCACGGCGAGCGGGGCAGGCAGAATCCGCGGCGGAAGGATGCCCCGCATAGAGGCGACTTGCCACAGTGTCAGCAGAAGCACCGGCACAAAAAAGGAACGCAACGTCCGCATCGCTTGATCTACACCCGCGTTGCGAGTCGTGCCGCCGACCCCCATCGGCGGCACGTCCCGTTCGGTGGCTATCTTTTCTCCTGCCACACCGTTCCGGGAAAAAGCGATCATCGCGCCCCCTTCCCGTTTTCGCCACCCGATAGGGCTACCACCGGGCGCGGGTTTATCGCCGCGTATTCCGACGGCGAAAGTGTTGCTTCTTTAATCACAACCGGCTTCGGGAGCAGACCGATCTTCCCGAAGTTATCGGCGACCTCCTGTTGCTCGGCGATAACGCCGTCGTCTATCGGGCGCAAGCCGATATACTTCGCGCCGCGCGGTCGTCGTTTGGCGAGGTCGATCAGCGTCTCCTTTTCGACGCCGGTGTCTTTGCTCAAAATCTCCGCCGACTCCTCGATGTGCTCGCGCCCCCAGCGGCTCGTGGCTTCGATCTCCTCCAGCACCGTTTTGAGGATCGCCCCGTGCGCTTTCGCGAACGGCGTAGACGCCAGATAAAACGGTCCCGGCGAAATGATGCCTTTCGCATTGATCAAAACCCGCGCCCCGGTAGTGCGCTGCGCGACGGTCAAATACGGGTCCCAGATACTCCATGCGTCCACCTTGCCCGCATCGAACGCCGCGCGGGCGTCCGGCGGCGAAAGATATATGGGTTCGATATTTGTGTAGGGAATGTCCGCTCGTTGCAGAATCTGCACAAGAAAATTGTGCGCCCCCGACGCCCGTGCGACCGCGATCTTCTTTCCCTTTAAATCCGCAAGCGTCTTGATCGGCGAGTCTTCTGGCACGATCAGTGCCTGTCCGTCGCCGTTGTTGTTCGTATTGGGAATATTGGCGATGTATACGAATGGCGTTCCGGCGGCTTGCGCGAAAATCGCGGGAGATTCGCCAGTGGAGCCGAAATCGAGACTGTTGACCCCAAGTGCCTCCAGAAGCGGCGGTCCCGCAGGAAACGCCAGCCATTCGATCTTGACACCTTTTTCGGCGAGCCGTTTGTCGAGCGTGCCGCGCAATTTGAGCAGGTTCAGTGTGTCGGCTTTCTGATGACCGATGCGAAAGACCGAGGGAGCGGGTGCGGTGGCGGAAGATGACTCCTGACCTGCCGCACCGGGTTCGCTTTCGCGGGCATTGCCGGCGGACGATCCGCCGTTCTCGCCGCAACCGACAGCCGCCGTCAGCAGAAGCGGTGCGAACGCCGCCCCTGCCACGGACACGAGAAACCGCCGTCTATTCCATGTATTTTTCATTGTTCGTGAACCTACAGCGCGGGAACCGCCTTCGCGTCGTTCTCGACAAACCATCCGCTGGCGTCTGGATTTTGCGACTTGCGGAACGTCACGCCTTTTGTGTTCTGGATCGGCGCGAGCGTGCCATAATCGGCGAGTGTTCCGCCCGCGATGCTGGGATTCGGGTCTCCGGTAAAGGACGGGGAGGGTGCTTTCGTCCATTTCACATGACTATCCCCAAACAAAAAGTTCGTGCCGCCGTTATGCCGGTTCCGCCCGATGAAATATTCGGCGGAGCAGATCTGTGCGTCCGGGATCGCCGTGTAGTCGGCGGGGGCGTCAATGCCGTCCGTCCAGACGCACCGCCCCCGTGATTCGGTGAGCAACACGATGCGCGTCACCTCATCCAGATCGCCGAGCGAAAGCGACGGGTTGCGGCGTGGTGCGGAGACATTGAGTGCGAACGTCCCAAATACGTACCGGTTCACGGAGTAGGAAAGCGCGGGACGGTAGGCGGGCGTGGACGAATCGCGCCCGGATTTATCGAAGTTCGGGCAGACGTAGATACTCGTCACTTTATCCGGTGTTGCGGTGCCGACCGCTTGCGGGAAGTTCGCTTTGATATACGGGTCTACAGCGAACTGCCAGGTGATGTTGCTATTACCGGTCGTGTCGGCGTTAGGCGTGTAGTTCGCGAACGGGAACGTTTCGTCGTAATCCTGCACGTAGGCGAGGGTGGCGATCCCGATCTGGCGCAGGTTCGACGCGCACACGGACTGGCGTCCCTTTTCTCGTGCCTGAGCGAACACGGGAAACAGTATCGCGGCGAGTATGGCTATTATTGCAATCACAACGAGCAGTTCTATCAGCGTAAAGGCTCTAACATTTGATTTCATAATTTATCTATCCTCTCAAAACTATCGGGTGGGTACAACGCCGCGCTTCGTCGGCAGACTTTTCGCGGACGCCAATTCGGACGCCAACGGCGGCAAGTGCGGGAACACCTGTTCGGCGAAGTGGAACGCTTCCTCCAAATGCGGGTAGCCGGAAAGTATGAACGTGTCGATCCCCAGCTCGGCGTACTCCGCCATTCGCTCGGCGATGATCCTGCCGTCCCCCACCAGCGCGGTCCCGGCTCCGGGTCGCACCAGTCCCAATCCCGCCCATAGGTTCGGCGACACCTGGAGGTTCTCGCGCTTGCCGCCGTGCAGTTCGCGCATCCGCCTCTGCCCGACGGAGTCGGACGCGGCGAAGCGGGCTTGCGCGACGGCGATCTGTTCGTCGCTCAGGTGGGCGATGAGGCGATCTGCCGCATCCCACGCCTCGCCCTCGGTTTCACGGGCGACCACGTTCATGCGGATTCCGAAGCGTAGCGGTTCGGTTCGACCTATCCGCGCGGCTTCGGCGCGAACCCGGTCTAACTTCTCCTTGACCTGCGCGGGCGGTTCGCCCCAGGTCAGGTAAACGTCGGCGTGCTTCGCGGCAACGGCGATCCCCGCGTCCGACGACCCGCCGAACCAGATCGAGGGATACGGCTGACTGTAGGTAGTGCCGACCTGCACCCCGTTCTCGATCTGTAAATGCTTGCCATGGAACGTGCTTGCACCGTCGGTGAGTAGGGTGCGAAAGATCGTCAGAAACTCGTCCGTGATCTCGTAGCGCGTGTCATGATCTGTGAATACGCCGTCCATCGCCGCAGCCTTTACCCCGCCGTCCCCGGTCACGACGTTGATCAGCAGTCGCCCCTCGGAAAGCCGGTCAAACGTCGCCGCCATCCGCGCCGCGAGCGACGGTTGCATGATCGACGGGCGCACAGCGACCAGATAGCGCAACTGGCGCGTGACCCCGATCAGTGCGGACGCAGCGACCCAGGCGTCTTCGCAACCGATCCCGGTCGGCAAAAGTGCCCCGTGATACCCGAGCGAATCCAGCGCGGTCGCCAGAGTGCGCAGATAGCCGAAATCCATCGGCCGCGCCCCCTGTCCGCCTAAATACCGCTCGTCACCCGGTGTCGGGAAAAACCACAAAATATCCATAGTCAAATTAATCCAAAAAAAGGTCGAGTCTCGCGACCGTTGCAAATCCCCCGCATTGCAACGATTACAAGACTCGACCTCCGGTTGTCCGGTCAGCCCAGAATAGGTTATAAATTATGTCGTTTGCCTTTGCCTCAGCGCAGGCGAATCTTTTCGGTCTTCTCTATCTGCACGATCCGTCCATCCTGAATCACGATCTGCACCGTACCGAACCGGATAGAACGCACGGCTTCTTCAATAGCACCCAGTGGGTACTCGGCGGACTCTACCGCTTTTTGTTTTTTGTCGTCCGTCAGATTCGTTGGGTGAGAGATTGCAGACACACGCGTATTGTCCTCGCTCATTCGTAGCTCCTTATCTATAGCGAACAAAATGGCGGCGGGTATAAGGAAGCCGGTTGTAACCCTACCGCGCCATCAGTCACAACCGTACATACAGCGACAACAGCGTGTAGGAAAAAAGGAAGGGTACCGGGCGACATTGCAAAGGGTGTTTTGGTGTGTATAAACGCGCGTCATTTTAATGCAACTTTCTCGACCGGAATTATTCAGTAATATAGCGCACCATAGTATAGTTTGTCAAGCGATTTAGTGGAATATTTCCCGCCCTGTTTTCAACAAACCGACACCGTGAATTATGTCACTCCTGTTATCGCAAAACAACGACTTTATTTTCTTGTAAAATAGAAGGCGTACTGTTAGAATACGGGAACTTTGCGGTATGTACGCCGTACTTAGAGGAACCGTATGTAGTGTGAGATAACACGGGAGAGAAAAGCGGTAGATTCGCCGCTTTTCCTCCCTTGCTCTATAGCGGGATGGAGGCATCGAGCAACTGTGCAGGGTGTGATAGAACAACAAGACGAAGAGATAATCCTGACGCCAAACGGTCGGCGCTATATCGAAGACGAGTTACAACAGTTAGTGACAGTGGATCGTCATGAGGTCGCGGACCGAATCCGCGACGCGAAAGACTACGGAGAT
>JACMIS010000953.1 GCA_014381035.1 Armatimonadota bacterium | reverse complement strand
TCTCTGCGGCGTGAGCCTGGGGGAGTGAAGAGTGCAGGGAATAAGGGACCGGGAATAGGCTGAGCCCGCTCGCCAATAGAACTGCTAACCTCGCCGCTTTCCGTGCCCTGTACCTCGTGCCCCATACCCCGTGCCCTGACTTGTTATAAATCATCTTCGCCTCCGCCTTCTGACTTGCCGCCGTCGCGCCGCCATTTCAGGTAGCCCGTACTCAGCGGTTCAATGTCTCCGTCCATAACCTTCTGCACATCAGGAACACCCATCCCGCTCCTATGATCCTTGACCAGCGTGTAAGGCTGAAACACATACGAGCGAATCTGACTGCCCCATTCGATTAGACGTTGCTCGCCGCGAATCTTCGCCATCTTTTCTTCGGCTTCGCGCAAGGAACGCTCGGCGAGTTTCGACGCCAGCACCTTCATCGCCACTTCTTTATTCTGGTGTTGCGACCGCTCGTTCTGGCACGTGACAACGATCCCTGTCGGTAAGTGCGTAATCCGGACCGCTGACGACGTTTTGTTGACGTGCTGCCCGCCCGCTCCCGACGCGCGATAAACGTCCACTTCGATCTCTTTCGGGTCAATATTCACTGCCTCGGCGAGATCCACGACCGGTGTCACTTCCACTGCCGCGAACGATGTTTGCCGTTTCCCGTTCGCGTTGAAAGGCGAGATGCGCACTAAACGGTGTACTCCGTGTTCCGAACGGAGCAGACCGTAGGCATTGGTGCCGGTAACAAACACCCGCGCCGACGAAATCCCCGCGACATCCCCCGGTTGCTCTTCCTCTATCTCGGCCTTGAAACCGTTCTTTTCCGCCCAGCGCAGGTACATCCGTAGAAGCATTGCCGCCCAGTCGGTCGCATCCGTGCCGCCCGCGCCGGGCTTCAGCTCGATTATCGCGTCCGCGCCATCGTATTGACCCGTCAGCAACGCCTTGACTTCGAGCGACTCGATTTCGCGGACCATCTTCTGCAAGTCGCCGGCGATTTCCGCCTCATACGAGTCGGCATCGTTTTCCGACTCGGCAAGTTCGAGGAGCATTGCGGCATCCTCGACGCGTCGTGTCAGATTATGAAACGGTTCCACCTGATCGCGTACCCGCGCGGCTTCCCGTAGCGTCTTCTGCGCCCGTTCGGCATTATCCCATAAACCTGGATCGGCACTCGCCGCCTCCAGAGCATCTAATTCCTGTTCACGTTTAGGAATGTCAAAGATGACCACCCAACTCATTCAGACGCTCGCGAACCCCGGTCATTTCCTTGAAAAGGTCACTCAGCAATCCGACTCACTTCCCTTCGTACCCTGATTGGGTTGTCGGGGGGTTAGGTGAATGGGTAATTGGGGAGGAGCACAGTCGCGACTGGACGCGCCAGATCAACAACGCGGCAACCTGCCAATAAACCCAACAACCTGAGCACCTAACCACCTAACCCCACGGCTGACGTTCCGGCGTGATTGACCGGAAGCGTGTGTAGTATATCACTTGCACCCTGTAAAATTGACAGGTGTTTTAGCAGATATCTTTCCTACGAGTTTCAGGTACACTTTGCTCCATGACAGCGGAAACCCATGATTTAGATGCCGACGATGTCAACGACGATGCCACACTGGATATGGAGATGGCATTGTTCGCGATGTCGGCGAGTGATGTCGGCGGTCCCCTTCAGGATATTGATTTATCCGCGCTATCGGTAGAGGAGAAGCGTGCACTTCTTGCCTACTTGCGCCATCGGTTCAATTTCGCTCCCGACCCTCAGGAACTTTCCGAGGTTCTTGCGAAAGGGGAGGAACCCGGTTCCGCTCCCGCGAATGATACGCCCGTATGAGTTCATCACGCTCGCAAGTGCCTCAAGGCACTCCCCCGCCGCCGGGCAGTACCGCGCCGACCTGGTTCCTACTCTTCCTGGTTCTCGCGGCAATCGGTGGCATCGGATACTTCGCCTTTTACGATACGGGGCGCGAAGCGGACGCGGGCAAACCACCTGCAGTCATCTCTCTAACGTCCCCGTCGCCCGTTTCCGTCGCGACACCGACTCCCACGCCGTCGCCGTCCGAGACTCCGTAACAGCACCATGCGCCTTTGGACGATTCAACCGCTCGCGGTTTGGCGAATACTGGAGCACACCGGCGTTTTCCACACCGATCCGGCACACTCCGCCCATAAAGATGATTTCCCCGAAGCGTATGATTGGATTGTCCGTCGCTTGCGTCAACATGCCGGTCCGTCTCCGGAAGGTTGCGAGCTACCGATCTGGGCGTGGCATCAGTGGCGCGGGGCGGCTCGTCCAAAGCCGGATCTGCGATGGTTTCGTCACAAGACGGAGGGGGACTTTGTCCGTATCGCGGTCGAGATCACTGACAACGAAGTGCTCCTGTCTGACTTCGATCTGTGGTACTCCTGTATGAATTACTGGTACTTGCCCGTGTCAAGAGCGGACGACCGTCGGTTCACCAAATCGTTACGCGAACGGGGTCTGGACTATTACAAGACCAGACCACTTCCAGACCCCCAGTACCATGCGCGAATCGAGCAGAGTTGGGAGCGAATTCTGGATTTGGACCGTGTAGGACGGGATAAAGTCACCCGCGAGAACAGGTGGATTCAGGCTGTTTTCTGGGAGTTGCGCCGTGACCAGGTCTGCGAAGTGACTCCTTTTCGCGGTACCTGGTCCGACCGAAAATCGCGCCCTTGAGGGTTCGTCATGCCCTGCGCAAAAGTTCGGTCAGTTTCACTGTCTTCCAAAGTTTCTTCCCGAGTCCGGTGTACATGTCCACGGAAACCGCGCTGTCTTTGTTTACTCGAACGATGCTGTACCCCGGTGCATCGGCGTAATCGTAATGGCGGATGAACGGCGTTTCCGCTTTCAGATATTCGCGACGTTCGTCTATGGTCGCTGGCGAGAAATTTGGCTCAAGACGTACCAGGTCCGGTCCGTATTCCTTCACTCCCCATACCATATCCTTCGGCTTCGCCTCCGGGGTGGAAAGAACGCTGATCACCGCCATCTGCACGAATGAGCCTTTGTCTGTCTGGCGAACGACGGTGCCATACTTGTGTAAATGCCCGCAGAACACGATAGCCCGGTGCCCGCCGAGGAGGTTCAGCAGTCGAGTGCGTGCCGCCGCCTCCGACTGCTTGGCGAATATATGCCACGTCGACCGCGCCCCGTAGGGGACCACCGGGGGATGGATAATGAAGAAAACCTGCTTCACGTTCCCCCGCGCCGCCAACTGTTTTTCTAACCGGTCCAGACCTTTGCCCGCCGGGTCGTCATACGCGTCGAAATACACGAACAGCGAATCGCCCTGCCGTACGGTGAGCACGGAGCCGTCCAGCGGCTGCTTCGCCTGCGCCGCCAAGAACGGCATCAGGACTGCATTGCACGCGTCCACCGATCCCGGACCGGTCACGTCGTGGTTGCCTTTGCAGAACAGGAATGGCGCACCGATTCTCGCCGTTTCGACGAACTCGACCGCTTCCCGGCAGTGGCGAAGTGCCAGTTCCGGGGTTCCCGCTAAGCCCTCGACGAAGTCGCCGATGTGGACTGCAAACGGGACGGCGACTTTCTGCGCCGCGATCTGCTCTTTTACTTCCCGGAAAAGACCGGGCAACACCTCGCGGGTGATCCGGCTGTAGTTTTCCACCTGCCGAATATCGTTCGGCTTTTCTTTTTGGAGCCACGCCATGTCATGGTGCTCCAACCGGTCGAAATGTAGATCGCCGAGAAGCGGAAAGGCGAACTCGCGGGTTTCGGCGGCATCCGCTGCCCCAGGGATCGCCGAGGCGACGAG
>JACMIS010000952.1 GCA_014381035.1 Armatimonadota bacterium | reverse complement strand
GCTCAGGCGCGTTGCCCAGAGCGGTGCGCTCGGGCTCCACAGCGTCGGCTTCTGCTTGCCATGCAGGATCGCCTGTAGCGCGTCGCGGGTCTCGATATACTCGATACGAACGTTGCCGCCTTTTTCCGCGTTGAACCGTTCTACCTGCGCTTCCAACCAGCCTTTTTTGGTCGCGGAAGTAATCAGCGTCAGCGATGTTCCGGACCCTTTCGGAGCAGGGGTGTTTCGGGGTGTATCGTCGTTTCTTGCCGTGTCGTTATTTTTTGGGGCATCATCCACCGGTTCTTTTTTGACGCCCGGTATCGCGATGGACGGCGTTTTGCCGCCGCTCCTCTGGTAGAGTTGCCACCCACCGAACGCCAACCCTGCAACCAGTAGAAAAAGAATCAGTCGTCCGATTGGTTTCATAATTTGGTAAATGCCTCTCGCACTTCGCCCAGTGTCGCCAGAAACTCTGGCGTGTTTTGATGGTTCTTGCGCCACGCCAGCCCGCGTTCCGCTAAGTCGCAAGTCTGCTGAATCCGTGCGCCGGGAATCGGCTTGCCGGTCGCGTCGTGGTCGCGTCCCAGAAGCCAGACCGTGTCGCAAACCGCCAGTGCGGCGTCAATATCATGGGTCACGATGATGATCGTTTTCAGTTCGTCGGTTTGGGCGATCTCACAAATAAAATCGGAGACGCGTTGAATCGCAATCAGATCGAGACCGGAAAATGGTTCGTCCATGAGCAAGAAGTGGTCCGAGCACATGAACTGTTGCGCGATAGCGACGCGTTGCCGTTGCCCGCCAGACAGTTGCACGGGATAACTGTCCCGCTGCTCCTCGATACCGAATCGTTTCAAAAGGTCCATCGCCTTGCGGTTCGCCTCATCGCCCGACAGACCCGCTTGCCTCCCGGCGACAGCGAGATTGCCTAACACGGTCCGGTGCGAGAAAAGGGGATAATGCTGGGCGACGACACCGACCATCCCGCGCTCTACGGGGATCAGTTTCTCCGTGACACGGATCTCGCCGGTATCCGGTTTCATCAGTCCCGCGAGACAGCGAAACAACGTCGTCTTCCCGACACCACTCGGTCCCAGTAGCCCGATGACCTGCCCTTGCTCGACGCCGGGGCGGGTGATATTCTTGACCTGTAAATTCAGGTCTTTCAAAATCGCCTTGTCGCCGTAGGAGACCGAGATGTTTCGTGCGGAAAGGATCGTTTCCTTGACCTCGTAGCCGTTGGGCATCGGGTTACGCCTCTTTCCTTTCCAGTGTCAGGTCGGCATAGGGGCAAACCGTGCGACGCAGGAAGCCGATGATGGCGTCCTGCGCGAGACCCAAAGACAGGATCACCAGCTGGATCGCGAAGACTTCGGGGATATTGAACTGCTTGTTGTTATTGAGTAGCATCACGCCGACACCACCGGTCCCGCGAACGATCCCCTCGACCATCGTCAGCAGTGTCCAACCGATGGCGGCGTTCTGGCGAAGCACCTCGAACGCTTTGTCCGCCGTGCCGAGGATCACGACTTCGCCGACAACGCGCCATTCGCCCATGCGAAGGGTGCGGGCGTAGTCGAAGTCCGACTTCGGGATCGCGGCGATTACGGATGCCATCGAAGTCACGAAGTAGACCGTCATCCCGAAAACAAGCAGGGCGAGTTTCACATTTCCGGCGTCTTTTAAAAGAAGCGTAAAAAGAAGCGAGAACCCGACCAGCGACAGGAAACGTCCCCGCGAAATGGCGTTCACCACCGGGCGGAAAAACGGCAGCACGGTAAGGTATGCCAGACTGAGCGAGATGCCCGCCGACCACGCGAGGGCTTTTAAGTTAAACAGGAACGAGGTAATCAACTCCTGCGCCAAACCTTGATTCAGCCACAGATTGCCGAGTGCCGTCCAAACCTCGCCGGGACGTGGCAGTGCTTTATAGGGTGACATGAGCCAGATCGCGAAGAACACCCCGACCTGCAATGCGATCAGTACCCGCATCACGCCTACGCTGACGACGGCATTCGGTGCGAATATGCCGAGTATGCCCGCGCCGCCTTTCGGTTTCGCGGGTGTGACATCCGCCGCCGCTGACACAGCGGCGGCGGATGCCGGTGACTTTTCCGGAGTTACCATGCGATACTTTACCCGGCGTTACCCACGAGCACGATCTCCACGCGGCGATTTTGCGCTTTTCCCGCCTCCGTGCTGTTGGGTACTACAGGATTCTCCGAACCATGCGAGTAAACGCGGATACGACCTTGCGGGAAGTTGACCGGCGATTTCTTGCGTAGCCACTGCTCCACGGCGAACGCCCGCGCTTCGGAAAGTGCCATGTTTTTCGACGGGTCGCCGACGTTGTCCGTGTGCCCGTGGACTTCGACAAGCGTGTTTCCGGCGATCAACAGGTCGCGCTGTAGTTGTGTCAGTTGCGCCATGGTATCCGGCGTAAACGAGGCTTGCCCCGTCTTGAATCGGATCTTCCACGCACGACGGCTGATTTCCTGGCGGTTCGATTCGTTCGGCGCGACATACTTGGGTATATCTGTC
Source organism: Armatimonadota bacterium (assembly GCA_014381035.1). The sequence continues at coordinate 4,791 of JACMIS010000952.1, read as the reverse complement.
TTCGCCACTTGAGTCGTGGTCGTTTTGGTTCTGGTCGCGATGTCGCGCAGGTAGGACTTGTCCGTGATTTCCGCGGCGGTCGGGAACGACGGCATCAGCTCGGGATACTGTTGCTTCACGATGTTGCCGAACGCCGTATAGGTCGCCGCGAAAACGTCCGCCGAACCCTTTACCATCCCGAACGTCAGCAGGGCGTCACGCAGGTTGTTCACGCTCGAACCACCGAGTTGTACCGGAATCCGCTGTGCGTCCGGCTCGGTCACACCTTTATAGTATTTCGCCCAGTACGCCGCGTCTTGCTCCTTATAAACGGCAGCGGAGACGGCAGCGGCTTTGTTCAGTGCGGACGGGTTTTTCTTGACCTGATCCGCGCCCTGATAGAACGCGGTCAACATGCCGTTGACATCCTTGCGGTTTGCCTTCATCCACTTGTCAATGCCGATAATGATGCACGGCATCTGAGACGAATATTCTTTCGTGGAGACGATGGAAACCAGACCGCCTTTTTTCTTCGCGATGGTCACGTCTCCCGGCGTCCATGTCACCGAGGCGTCTACCGTGATTGTCTTCGTTTCGCCGGTCGGCTTGCCGTTCTTGACCACGGGGCGTTTTTCCGAGTAGCCGGTGACGTACTTTTCAGCCGCGTCGATGTAATCGTTCGCGGCGACCCAGTTCAAGGCGTCCGGGTCGTAGGTTTTCTCGTCCGGGTTGTTCTTGAGTCCGTTATCGGCAAGCCATTTTTGCGCGATGTTCCAGTCGCCATCGCGCAGGTAGCCCGACACAACGCCGCCCATAGCGGCTTGCGGAGTGACTTTCCACGATGCCGGTCCCATAAATTTGTCCTCGCCCCGCGAGAACCCGGCGGTCGCGATCACTTTCGCCTTGTAGTCGGGACCGTACTTCGCCAGCCGTTGATTCAAGCTCGACAGGAACGCCGCGCCGCCGTCGCCCATGATCGCGACAAAATGCGCCCCGGAAGACGGGTTTTTCTCGCCCCGCGACAGCGAGTCCGCGAAGGTGACGAGGGCTTCCTGCATCTTGCTCACGTCATCCTGACGCGACAGTTGCAAATTAACGCCCTGTTTACACATCAGCGAAGTTTGCGTCGCCTGGGGGGCGTTATTGGCGTACATGATTCCCATCTGGGCATTCCACGCCCAGACCAACATGCGCACCTCTTTACCATTCACACAACTTGCGCCGCTATCGCCGCCATCAGCCACAAGCGGTGCCGCAGTGTCGTCGCTACCGCTGTCGCTATTCATAGAAGGCAGGTCTACCTTCTGTGGCACCACCGCCGGTTTCGCCGGTGCTGCCGGTAGCATTTTTGCCAGCGTAGCGCGTCCACTTTCCGACGCCTGCATAAACTTGTAGGCACCCACCACCAAACCAACTACGACCAACAGGATGATAATCTTAGCTGTTGTCGAACCCTTTTTCGTTGAATCGTCCATCGCACACCCATTCCTTTACTAACGATTGCCACTATTTTTTTGGCAACTCGTCCACTACCTTATTCAGACTCCCATCCGTGAGAGCAGTTGCAGGATGGCAAGGTATAAGTTTAATAGACGATATTTCGTGTTTAAGGAAAGAAACTCCTGCTTAACGGTGTGGGCACCGAAGGAGTCCGGTGGATCCCTTCGGCGTCCGTTACTATTCTGCTTATTCCGATTCCCGGACCGATACCGCGCCTTTAGTCAACACGGCGAGGGCACGCGAGGGGTTCTTGAACTTCCGGGTCATTTCCATCGCTTGTTCTATATCCGCCTCTCGCAATTGCCCCGTCGCGTCACGCAACCGGCAACGCTCCCAGGCGCACCGGGCTTCCGCCCAGTTTTCTCCCTTGCCAGCCAGTACCGCGCCTTGACGCTCGGCGACTGCGATGGCTTTGTCAGGTTCCCCAGAGAGTTCGTGGTACGCGATTGCCGCCTGGAAATAGCCTTCGCTCGGTAGACCGTCCGTGCGTTTTTCCTGCGATACCGCGCTTGCATAACGGCGTTGTGCTTCCTCGGTTTTTTGCAGGCCGAGCAACGCGAATGCTTGCCACATGATCGCCTCGGCGCGGGGGCGCGGCTTGGAATTGCCCCAGCGTTCTTCCTGCTGGAGCATTGCGTCCGCCGCCTCGGACCAGCCGAGAATATCCGTGTACGCTTCCTCACCCAACTCGCGTACCCCGGCATGTAAAATACCGCACAGATCGCGAAGGGAAGCATTCAGGTAGTGCGACGAGTTCTCCTCGTCGGCGAGTCCTGCCGCGTCCATCGCGGCGGAAAAGGCTTTCTCGTAATTCCCGAGATCACACTCGAGCCCGGATCGTAACCCTTTGATACAGTGCCGACACTCCATACCTTCCGAGACTTCATTCTCCATATAGCGGATCGCGTCGCGTATTTCGGTCTCGTACCCGACGGGGTCTTTCTTCTGATAGGTGTGAATCAGGTCTTCGTGAATACACACGCGTTGCGGAAAGGCGCGATACTTTTCCTTGCGTGTTTCCACGGCGGAGCGCACCGCGAGGTCCAGAGCCGCATCCATTTCCCGCGTCTCGAAAATCATCGTCTGCATCCGCCAGTGGTCGCACATCATGACCCACCACGATTCGCCGTATCGTTCGGCGAGGGATCGTGTTTCTTGCAGAATCGCCAGGCAACGCTGGTTGTCGGTGTTGTGCGCTTCCATCGCTTCGTTGAACCGCTCGGCGATCTCCGCCTGCTCCGGCGTCGCGGTTTGTTCCTGCTGGTGGATCCAGTCCCATACAGAAGCCATGATCTTTTATTGTCCTTTCCCACCCGACAGGATTCGTAGCGCGTCGGTCATCTCGCCGAACGTGCGCCCCGCATCCCCTGCCGAAAGCATCCGTCCGGCGAAGAGTCGGGCGACCGCATATATCGTGGTCAGTGTGGCGTCGCGCCCCGTGCTGGAGCCATCACCCATCGCGGCGAGGGTGGTAACCAGCGCGTTGTCGGCGTTCAAATATAGGACGCCGGAAAGCGTTCTCACCCCGCCGCGCACCGCGACCTGCTCCGAAACATAACCCCCGATCAGTTTCGCCAGCGGATCGTCCGGTTCGGCGGTTTCCGCGACCTGTTGCCCGTCGCGCAAAAACTCGGCGTCGTCGCCGTGCAAGAGAACGGCGGGGACGGTCGCCGGTGCGAATGCCGCGACTTTGACCGCGATGCCCCGCCGGTCGAAGTAGTCGAGCAAGCTATAGAACGGTCGGTCGTCGGAAACCGGGCGAAGCAACCGCTCCGATTCGCCGTCGAGTCGCACCAGTCGTAATCGCTCGCGGGACAGGGGAGAGCGACGAGACGATGCGTATCGCTCCAAAAGCGGCACGGTGCCGAACCACGAGCCGTCGATCACCGGAACCCCGTATCCTTCGGCGAGCAACCGTTCCTGAAGCGAACCCAATTCCCGCGTGACATAGTAGAGCGTGTCATCGTCGGTTTCGCGCAGATAATCGGGAAGCGAACGCAATCCGTGCGACGTGCGAACCGGAATAATATCCGCGACCTGCTCGAAAAATTCATTGTCACGCGCCGCCCAACCGGTGATCACATCGGTATGCCCGGTGACGATCCGATGCCACGTTTCCGGCTCACGCTCCGCGATGCGTTTCAGCCCGTTGGAAAGTTGTTCCTCAATCGCCCGCTGGCACGCCTCGAACGCGGCGTCCTGATGCACATCCTCACGCGACGCGGTCGGTTGCAAGTCCGGGCAGTCAATGACCCCGCGCACGAATCGCGCCCATGGTGGCAGGAGGTGCTTTTCGCCCGAGCGGATAAACATGCGGCGGATGTAGACTGTCATGTCCCCGTACTCTCGTAGCGATGCGACACTACCCGGCGGCACGAACAAAAAGCCGTTCAATGCCACCGGCACCGACTCGCCGCCCGCCCCGACCGACACGGTTTGTGACCGGAGGGGAATGACCGCCAGCGCGTCCGAGGTTTGAAAGGCACGTCCAATATATTCCGTGGTCGCGGTGCGTGTGTCGGTGGCTTCCCACGGCGCGCGCCCCAGGTTGACCGGTCGCTCCGCATCGTTCAGATAGATCGGCAACGGCAGAAAGTCGGCGAACTGCGCGATCATTTCCCGCAGGCGTGGACCGTGCAACAAAAACGAGGCTTCCGGCTTGAGTGTCAACGTAATCGTCGTGCCGGTCACGGTACGCGTTCCGGGTTCGATCACGTAGTCCTCGCCCCCGGTTGCTTTCCAATGCAACGGCACGGCGTCCGGCAGTACCGAAAGGGTTTGCAGGCTGACTTCAGCGGCGACCAGAAACGCCGACAAGAACCCGAACCCGAACTGTCCGATCAGTTCCGCCGCTTTGTCGGGAGATAGAAAACCGAGCCGTTCCCGCGTCTCCCTTGTGTATGATCGCCCGATGGTGGCGAGATAGTCGGTGATTTCGGTTTCGGTCAAGCCGCACCCGTTATCGGTTATCGTAAAAGTACGTAGCGTCGTGTCGGTGGCGATTGCAATGCGTGGCTGATACCCACCTTCGCTCACGGTCAGGCGACGACGGGTGCAGGAGTCGTGCGCGTTTTGTATCAATTCGCGCACGGCGACCTGTCGTTGGGAGTAAAGATGCTCCGCTAAAACTTTAAGCAGTCCAGGCAGATGCAAGCGGAACGAATCGTGTTTCGTGTTTTCCATAACGTCTTTTTCAAGTTCGGTATCGTTACTGCCGCCCCTTTCGCTAAAAAGGAAAAGCAAACGGCGCGTCATACGTATTTTCGTAGCCCGCTATGGAGTTTCCTTTGTCGTTTTTTGTTGTTTGTCCTT
>JACMIS010000951.1 GCA_014381035.1 Armatimonadota bacterium | reverse complement strand
CCGGCAAACCGACGCGTCTCGGCGCGGTAGATAAACTGATCCTGCGCGGGAGCGGTTTGACGGGCGAGGCGGAAACGGAAGCGGCGGGTGCGCTTTCCCCGACGCGCCTCAGTATGGTGGCAGGCTCCCTCGCCTCGACTGTCGGTCTTCTCCCCCCGGTTGCTATTGCCACGTCGCAGGGGCAGTTCGGCGCGGCGGGCGTGCTCGCCGCGGTGGGGATGATCTTGGGCGCGATGGTCGCTGGTTTATCCCTGTCGCACGGGCGTCGTCACGTGTCTTCCCCGCTTACCGAGGACGAACTGGTGAATCTAACGGTCGCGAGTCAGGGGAGCAGTCTCCGCCAGGATTTCCTGCGTCTCGCCCGCGAGATCAGCAAGCAGGACAAGATTTCGCCGGAGGCGGAAGCGGGCTTGCGCGACGCCCTCCGCTCCCTCGGGGACGCCCTCGACCGGCTCCCGTTCCCGCAAACCAACACCGCCTCCTCCGCGCAGTTGCGTCAGAACGCCGTGACGGTCCGGATTCAGGCGGACGCCGAGCACGACGGCGTGACGCAGGCATCGCTCCTGCGACAGGCGGACGCGCTGGACCGCTCCGCGCAAGCCGCCGAGCGGTCCGCGCTACTCTGGAAGCGCACCGCCGCCCTGCACGCCGAACTCGCCGCGCAGATAGAGTCGCTCCGGTTCGGATTGACCGCGTTCTACACCGGCGACGCCGACGTTTCGGGACTCGCCGCCCTGTCCGAGAACGTCCGTACCGTCGCCGCCGAAGCCATCTCGGTCGCGTCCGCCCGTGCCGAGTTGGACGCAGTCCCGGTATACGCGACTCCCACACCCCCGCCCGCGCAAACGCTCACGGCAGGACGCTGAATCCGATTTGTCTTCGCGCTTTTCACACCGTATCCTTTCGGGTTGGACGACCGATTTGGTCGGGCGACCGGTGGACGCCCCCGGTCGCCCGCCCGCCGGGATCTGGCCCGCGCCGCGGCTTGATGACGACCAACTGCCCGACCTGATTTCCTGCCTGGGTTTATGCGCGGCGTCGGGCTATACCGGTCAGATCGTGTGGGGGCTTTTCACCGACCGCGACTGGTCGCCAGACGGGATAAGTGCCGAGGTAGACGAACGACAATACGCCCGCGTTCATGCGTTTTTGAACGCCGCGGAATCGCGAGGGCTTGCCATCTACGCAGGCATCGGCGTTCTTTCCTGGGGCTTTGAAGCGATCATCCGCGCTCACCCCGAGCTTGCCCCGACCAACAATCGCGTGCTTTGCCCGTGCCTGCCGGAATCGTGGGAGTGGATGGGGCGCGTTCTCGATTTTCTCGCTGCGTTCGGATTCCCCGGTTACGATCTGCAGTCCGCCGATCAGGGACGGTGCGCGTGCGAACGTTGTACGGCGCGGTTCCCGACCGACGCCGAATACCATGCGTTCGTTATCGGCGAAGTGGCAAAACAGATTCGCACCCGAGAGCCGAACGCCTTTTTGCTTTTCGACAATTGGGGATGTCCGTTCTCACAGGAAGAGAATAGGTCGCACTTCGTCGTTCTCGCCGCGTCCGTGGACGGCATCATCGACCACGACAATTCTGCCGCGCTGGATGCCAGCGATGAACATACCCCACCCGACCCTGTGAAGCGAACGGGATTTATCCGTGCCACCAGCAAGCCGTATGGCACTCTCGCGGGTTGCTCGGTCTGGTCGCCGCGCCGCCGTGCCTCCGACACCTACTTTCTGCCGACCACGGTGACCAATGTTTCGTATCTGCATAGTCTGGCGCAGGACGGCGGCACTATCGCGATGCCATTCGCGTTCCCGTGGGCGAATACTTCGGGGGAAATCAGTCTGCGCTTCGCGGGCATATTCGCGCAAGACACCACGGCGGAGGCACAAGCCGTTTTGGAAACCGTCTGCGGGGAAACGTTCGGTATCGCGGACGAAAAAGCGCGGCAGGAGATCGCCCGCGCCGTTCGCGCCATAGAGGACGCGTTTCTCCTGCCCGACGAAGCCACCGATCCCCGCGAACTCCTCCCCCGGTATGGTTCCCCGGCAGTCTGTATGATCTCGGTCGGAGGTGGTTTCGAGGACGCGACTGATCCGCCGTCACACGCTTACCTGTCCGCGCTATGCGCCCCGCGCCGCGAACGAATCGCGACAGAAATCGCGCACGCCGCCGCATTGCTCCCTGCCGTGTCGCCGATCTCGACACGACCTGACCGGATCGAGGCGGCTTTGAGGGAACTGCGTTCAGTGCGCCGCGATCTGGACGTACTCGGGGGTTTTCACCCACCGGTAGAAGCCTTCGGCTAAGGACGCTCCGCCACCCAGAGGGTACCCGGGAAAGAACGCACACGGGCGTTCGGCGATCCCGCAAGACGTTTCGCCTCGCACCTACCCCGGCCGCGGCGCGTCCTTAGCCGGAGGCTTTTACCGGT
>JACMIS010000950.1 GCA_014381035.1 Armatimonadota bacterium | reverse complement strand
TGCCTTGCCGGATGGCTTCTCTTGATAGGGAGTACCACTGTGGGGACGCCGGTACTGGCTATCGGGATCGGGGCATTCGCCGCAATACAGGGGGTCGGGATGGTATTCGCGCTGACAGTTTTGCCGCGTCACTGCGGCATCTGGGATAGGGCGGGCAGTCTGGCTACGAACGGCTTGATGTTCGGCTTATTGTTGAGCATACTCACCCGAATATCCGGTGGTTCTCCCGCTACTGTATGGCTTGCTTTTGTCCTGTCGGTTGTCGTCACGATACTGGACGCCAACCGCCGTCTGCGTCCGCGTTGCGCGACGGTTTCTACACGGCGGCATGGGCAAATCGCACTCCCAATGGCGCATTCGGACGGCATGGACAACACCGTTTTGCGCTGTGTGCGGTGCGAAAGGAAGTCGCCGGAAGCCGGGTTTAACGGGCGATATGGCAAGGGTACATCTTCGGCGGGACATAACAAAACATTCCCATCTTAGAAACCATTTGACGAAGGAATCCAGACCCATGACCACCACGGTTATCGACACCCCGGTGAACGCCGAAGCCATCCCGGAACTCGCTCGCGAACGAATCAACCGCTACCTCGACGACGCTATCGCCCTCGAAGCATTAGGCGTGACCAGCCTCAAGGATATGGTCGAAGAAGCGACGCAACCGGAAGATGCCGCGCTTCTTCAGGAGCACCTGACCCAGACCGAATCCCAAAAGCGTCGCCTCGAAGTCCGCCTCGCCGAGTTGGGCGGAACGTCCAACAAACTCAAAGACATCATGAACAAGATCGGTGCCGCCGCGACCGACCTGCTTTCCGCGGGCAAGGATGCGGAAGACAAAGCGACCCGGAACCTGATTCAAGCGTACGCTGTCGAGAACACGGAAGTCGCGACGTATGAATCGCTGTACGCCGCCGCGAACGCCGTCGGTGATACGAAAACTGCGATGCTTGCGAAAGAGATCCAAGCCGAGGAAGAAGCAGCCGCGAAGAAGATATTCGCCCGCATCTCGCCGCTCGCTTCGGTCGCCATCCGCGTCGGTATCGCTGAAGGCCGCAACTAAGCACTGGTACTGCGCGAAATGCAACGCCCTGCGAAGCCAAATTGCTTCGCGGGGCGTTTTTATGTCCGAAATTTTTACTCGCCGAACGGGTCTTCGAAATCGCTGATGTCGTCCGCCTGCGTCGGAGGCGGTGCCGGTTGGCGACGCGGGGCTTGCTGCGGTGCGCCATTCTGTGTTGGGCGCGTATTCGTGGATTGCGCGTTCATCGGGCGCGAGGCTTGCGGCGCAGGGGCACTGGAACGCCCCGCCGGTCGCGGGGCTACATTTTGCGCCCGGGCGGGTGCCGCGACCGGTGCGGACGCGAAATCATCCTCGCCACCGCCGCCGCCCGCATCATCGGACGCCGCGTTCAGATCGCTCCCCCCGAAGAATGAATCCGTCTGCTCGGTGCCACGCTGGGCGTTTGGGTCGGGATCGAGCGGCGCGAGATACATGATATGCGTCGGCGAGTTGTCTCCGGGCTGCTTGTAATTGTTTTTGAAGATCAGAATCTTAACCGTCGGGGACAACCTGCCGGAAAGATAATCCGTGCCGTCCTTGCTTTTGTTCTGCCACAGTCCGCCGAGTTTGATACGCTCCGCCATAATCGTTTGCTGGTTCTCCGTTTGTGTTAATTACTGTCTATCATTCTACCGCTTGCACGGCGATTGCGGAAAGGGCGTGTTTGGGTTATTGGGCTGTTAACCGCATCGCCGCCGGTATCAACCCGACAACCCAACAACCCAATGACCCATTACCTACTCATACAGCAAAAACTCTTTCCGGGCGGTGAGGAAGCCTTTCAGATCCGGTTGCCAGCGTTTCGTGAGCGTGGCGTAATCTTCTCCGGCCAAGAGTCCGTCCATGACCGAGCGATTGGCGAGGAGCGTCATGTACTTCGAGGCTTGCCATTCTTCGTTGTACAGACCGCGCAGGGCGAGCGCAATCTCCAAACCGGTGCGCACCGGCAAGAATTTCAGGCGGTCGGTAATTAAAAGCTGAACGCCGCCGCACCGTTCGTTCGCGTGGACCGAAGCGTGTGGGGTGAATGTTATCGGGACGAATCGCACACCGGGCAGGTTCAGGGCGTTCAGAGAGTACGCGAGCATTCGTCCGTCTATCCACGGGGCACCGAGGATCTCGAACGGCGTGTCCGTGCCGCGTCCCACGGAAACGTTGGTGAACTCGAGCAAGCCCACGCCGGGGTAGATCGTTGCCTGTGTCACGGAGCGCATGTTCGGCGAAGGGTTCGTCCACAGTAGACCGGTCGCGTCCCACCAATCGCTTCGCTTCCATCCCTCACACTTGACCACGACCACATTTGCCTTGAAATCGCGCTCCGCATTGATCAGGAGAGCCATTTCGCCGATAGTCATGCCGTGTCGAACCGGGATCGGATGAAACGCGGTGAACGACAAGCGAGTTTCGTCGGCGAGCGGACCCTCGACAGATATTCCGCCGACCGGGTTCGGGCGATCAAAAACGACGAGGCGCAGATCATGCTTCGCCGCCACAAACAGGCAGTGTCCGAGCGTGGAAAGGTATGTGTAGAACCGGGTGCCGACGTCCTGAATGTCGAACACGAGCGTGTCCAACCCCGCGAGCATTTCGGGCGTCGGTTCCTGACGCGGGCCGTAGAGCGAGAACACGGGAAGCCCAGTTTTTTCATCGGTGCCGTCCGGGATCGCCGCGTCGTCCGCGCCGCGTATTCCGTGTTCGGGACCGAAAAGAACGCGCACGTTCACGTTCGGTGCCGCATGGAGCGCGTCGGCGGTCGCGGTTTTGCCGTCACGGAGCAGTCCGGTGTGATTGGTGATCAACCCGACGTTCGCGCCGCCGAGAGGGGCGAACCCGTCGCGGGCGAGTATATCCGCGCCAGTCAGCACGGAAGGGAGTTCGGTTTCGTCGCTTGACATAGGTCTTACAGTATACCGTTTTCCGGTTTCGGTCGTCTTAACCCAGTACAAGGAGCGAAAGATATAATATGTCCTTGCCAAACAAAGCAACGCTAAAATACCGCCTCACCTGCGTGCCCTGATCCGCGACCGGGTGTTCGCCGAGGTGAGCGTTCGCGTGGCGGGAGAGTGAACATGATATTTGACCAACAAAAGAAATTGGCTGCGTTCCTTCGCTCAACACAGCACCCTGATCGCAAGGTCGCTGAAAAATTGGTGTCCGATTACTTGCAAGACATGAACGGCAAGCTGGAACACGAGAATACGCCGGAATGGTATCCGACCGGCAAGACCATTCTGGAAAGCACACCGGCGTTGAAAGCACACGTTTTGTTACAAATACTACAAGTGGCTTCGCCGCGATTATTCAGTATGCGCGGGCGACTTTTGAAGGAGTCGCTCCTATTCAACGACGACCAGATGATTGAACTGCTTTCAGCGTGGGGCGGAAGTTCGGGTTTTGGTGTTATCGGTTCCGCTGAGTTGACGCCGCAATTGCGACGTTATCGCGAATCCATGACCTACCTACCGGAAATCGTCGCCGACTACCTTCGGTGCATACGTCCGCAAATGATTGCCGGCTGGCATGGCAAGCAACCTGATTCCAGACATCTTCAGTTGGCTATAGAGGATGTATTGGGCGAAACAACGAACGGTCGGCTGCCGGACGAAACGCGGGAAGTATGGGCAACCCAGGCTATCGCCGATGTGTCGACGATGTCTGCCGAAGAACAGCGCGACTGGAAATTGTTGCTACATTTTCTCGGCTCGGTAGATGGCGGCAAACCTACAACAGACTGGACGAAAAAGGCACGGAGTTTTGTAGAGCGTCTGGGGGATCGTTTCGCGCCGACTGTTATACGCTGGCTCCTGTCGGTGAGTGCTCCGGAAGTAACATCGGAGCGTCATACGGAGACATACGCGAATGGTAACACCTATGAGTACGTCATCCACCGCCCGCATCATTCCGACCGGAACGTCAGCATACTCAAAGGTCTGGCGTGGACATGCGCGGGGCGTACCGACCCAGAAATCGCCCGCGCCCTGGAAAAAATGACGGTCGGTTGTCTTGCTAAGGTCCTGGGCACCGGTCCGTGGGCGGTACGTGCCGCGTCTGCCGCCGTGTACGCTCTGTCCGAATCGCTGGATAACCCCGAGGCGGTTCCGGCACTCGCACGACTCAAGTCGAAGGTGACGTTTCGCACGACACTGACGCAGATCGAAAAAGCACTTGAAACCGCTGCCAAACGGCAAGGCGTGACGAAGGACGATCTGGAGGATTTATCGGTGCCGATTTATGCATTAGAAAACGACGGCGTGCGCCGCGAAACGTTCGACGCCTACGCCGTGGAAATGCGCGTCTCTCCGACCGGCGATGTGTCGCTTTCCTACTTCGCGCCGGATGGTAAACCGCTCAAAGCGGCACCCGCCGCCGTCAAAACCGGGGAGAATGCCGAACGATTCAAGGCACTGAAAGCCGACGCCGACGCGGCGGGCAAGACGCTCACGGCGCAAAAGATGCGATTCGACGGCTTTTATCTGGCGCAACGGTCGTGGAAATACACCGATTTCGTATCCCGTTTCGTCGCGCATCCGCTCCTTTCCCAACTTGCGAACCGGCTGGTCTGGCATTTTGCCCGACCGGACGGCACGAAAACCGAAGGCATTCACGACGCGGCGACGGGCGGCTTCGCGGACGTTCGCGGCGAAACCATTCCCGATCTGACGCCGGACACGATGGTTTCGCTCTGGCATCCGCTCGGCTTCGCACCGGAATATGTGGTGGCGTGGCGCGAACGTCTCGCCGCAATCGGCATTGTGCAGCCGTTCAAACAGGCGCACCGCGAGGTCTACTTGCTCACCGATGCTGAGCTTTCCACCCGGACCTACTCCAACCGGTTCGCCGGGCACATTCTGAAACAGCATCAAATGAACGCACTGGCGCACGGGCGCGGCTGGAAGAATCCACTCCGCCTGATGGTGGACGACGGTTACCCGCCCGCAACACGCGATTTGCCACTCTGGAATCTTCGCGCCGAATACTGGGTGGAGGGTGCCGGTGACGCCTACGGTACCGATACGAACGATTCGGGGACATATCTCTACCTTTCCACGGATCAGGTGCGCTTCTACCCACTTGGCGCAACGCAGAACTATGGTCATGCGACCGGGGGCGGCTACACGCAACACACACGTCATGGCGACCCTCCGCCCGCAAGTCCGCTACCGCTAACCGATGTCCCTGCCATCGTGTTCAGCGAGATTTTGCGCGACGTGGACCTGTTCGTCGGCGTGGCATCGGTCGGGAACGATCCGGCGTGGGCGGACACCGGTGCGGACGGCAACGCCGGAAGCTATGCCGATTACTGGCAGGGCTACTCATTTGGCGACCTGTCGGCGTCCGCCGAAACGCGCAAAGCCGTGCTGGGAAATCTGATTCCCCGACTGAAAATCGCCGACCGGTGCGAACTGTCCGGGCGATTCCTGAGTGTCCGTGGCGACCTACGTACCTATAAGATTCATCTCGGCTCCGGCAATATTTTGATGGAGCCGAACGATGAGTATCTCTGTATCGTGCCCGGTCAACGCAGGGATGCTATGACCGGCGATGTGTCTTTACCGTTCGAGGGCGATAGCCGTCTGTCAGTGATCCTGTCGAAGGCGTTCTTGCTTGCCGCTGACACGAAAATTACTGACCCAACTATCACAAGCCAGATACGACGGGCGAAGTAGTTTCTTTTTTGTCCTTCGCGGACGGCGCCAACTCGCGGAAACGCGTGTCCGCTGCCTTTGTTGGATCGGTTTCACCTGCGGTGCTGTGGCTACGTCAGGCTTCAAGTCAGTCGGGATAGTCATTGC
>JACMIS010000949.1 GCA_014381035.1 Armatimonadota bacterium | reverse complement strand
GAACGGAGAGTGCCGCGCCACGCAGGGTGTCTTTACCAGTCAACCCGAGAAACTTGATCGCGTCGAACAGGTTGGATTTGCCGACGCCGTTCGCGCCCGCGATGCAGGTGAACGGTCCGAAGCGAACGTCTACGTCCACCAGATTTTTGAAGCCGGATACCTTGAAGCGCGTTAGCATAGGTTCATTATAACGCGTTCGGGTTCGGGGAATCGCGTTCCTCGAACCGCGCAGGAAATTACACGATTGACCGCGAACAAAATTTCCATGAGCCAAGTCGCAACAATTGAATACTGCCGCCTGATGGCAAACTACAATGCCTGGGTGAACACCGCTTTGTACGATGTTTGCGAATCCCTCACCGAAGAGGAACGCCGTCGCCCGTTCCCGGTGTATTTCGAATCCATCCACGGAACGCTGAACCATTTGCTCTACGCCGACCGTATGTGGCTCGGGCGTTTTACCGGCGAACCGTACACTGCGACAACCATGGGACAGGAAATCTATGGCGATTTCGCGGAATTGCGCCGCGAGCGGATCAAAACCGACGAAGCGATTGTTCACTGGGTAGATTCCCTGACTGGGCAACGGCTGGCGGAAACGTTTAGCTTCCGTAGCAACGTGGACGGGATCACCCGGACGAACCCGATGGGAGTCGTGGTGCTCCACGTGTTCAACCACCAGACGCATCACCGGGGGCAACTCTCCACGCTCCTCGCCTTGCTCGGAAAAGAGCCGATGATCACAGACATTCTGTGGATGCCGGGACCGTCCGCGCCCGAATCCTGACGAACGCAATAGCTCCTACGTTTGCCACCCCCGTCGAAGCGGTACAACGGGAGCGTGAAGATACTGTTACCCATACTTATTCTGTTGACCGGGGTCGGGACCGGCATCATGGTCGCGTGCAACTCCCGCCTTAAAGACTCGCTCGGCTCCCCCGCGTTCACGGTCGCGGTCGCATTCGCCATCGGTAGCGCGTTCCTGTTCGCCGTCGCGGCAACCGGCGTGAGCGGTAAAATAACCCTCGCTTCCGCCGGAGATACGCCGTGGTGGGCGTGGGCAGGCGGCATCCTCAGCATCATCGCCGTGCTCGTGATTCTGATCGCAAATAAGGAGAGCGGGAGCGGTGCACTCATCCTCGCGGCATCCGTAGTCGGTCAACAGGCTGCCGCGCTCGCTTCAGAGCACAACGGTTGGTTAGGCACCGAGAAAACTCCGATCAACGGGTGGAAAATCGCGGGTTTCCTGTTACTGGTCGGGGGTGCGGTCCTGATGGGCAAGAAGTAGTGTGAATACCCAGCCGTGGGGCGACCGTTGTAACCGGACCCGACTTCGATTGACGGGCTTTTTTTCGCAGAGTATAATCGTCCCAGATGACTGCCTATCCCTGTACCCTGTTCGAGGGGACTTATCATGTCGGTGTCGGAGCGTTGTTTAATTCCCTGCATCAAAACGGGTTTCGAGGGACGATGTTGGTCGGCTATCGCGGCGCGTTGCCGCTATGGGCGACACCCGCGAAAACAACGGACGATATAACCGACTTCGAAGTACCGGGCGGCGGGCGCATCCGGTTCATTCTGCTGGATACAACGTCGCATCTGGCAAACTACAAACCGATCTTTATGCGGCAAATGTTCGAGCGGCTTCTCGGTCCCGACGACAGCCTGCTATACTTCGACCCGGATATCACGGTCAAGTGCCGGTGGAGTTTCTTCGAGGAATGGGTCGAGAACGGTCTGGCGATGGTCGAGGACTGTACGTTCCCGTATATGCCGGGCGACCATCCCCTCCGCTATAGCTGGATGAAGGTCGCGACAGCGGCGGGCTTGACTCAGAGGCGAACCCCGAATCGGTACTACAACTCGGGGTTCGTCGGTATACCGGGGCGGTACCGGGAAGTGGCGGCTCTCTGGGAACTGATCCTCAACACCGCGCAATCGTTCGGCTATGACAACTCGAAACTTGCGACGACGGACCGTACCATGACGTGGCAGGCGACCGATCAGGATCTACTGAACATCGTCGCGATGACGACCGATGCGCCGCTGACGACGCTCGGACCCGACGGCATGGATTTCGTCCCCGGTGGTTATGTCATGTCGCACGCCGTCAATTCGCCCAAACCGTGGAGCAGAAGTTATTTAAAAGTCGCCCTGCAAGGAAGACCGCCCGGACTGCCGGACAAAACCTTCTGGGCGAACACACAACACCCGATCCGCCTGTACCCCGCTTCCCATGTGCGGCAACGCACCCTTGCCATGATGGCGGCTATCGCGCTCGGCAGGATCTATCGCCGCCCCTGATACGATACGCGAGAGGAATATTCTCGATCATGACTCGTGCCACCCTGGTTGGGTTTGGTTCTGTGGTAGCCCTTTCGCTTCTTGCTGGATGCGATTCGCGCGATACCCCTTCCGATGTTGCCTCGCCCCCTGCCACTGCGCGGGGAAGGCTGGTCATGGATGATGAGTTTTTCGCCGCGAACGATCAGCCTGCCTTTTCCGCTCCCGGACCGAGATCAGCCCCGCTCGGAATCGTCGTCGCGTCGCCGGTGGTAAGCCACCCGGACAAAAACACGAAAAACGACGATTTCGCCTCGGGCATCGGCTGGTACCTCACCAACGCGGTCGCCGGTGCGCCGGAATTCGGGCAGTCGCCGCTGTACACGACGGTGTTTCAGGCGTCCCGTAGACATCGGATCCTCTCGCTCCGCATGTCCCCCACCGACGCCGCCCGGGTCGCTCGTATATCGGGTGCCACCCATATCGCGACGGGTAGATTGGAAGAAACCGCCGCCGACGTGACGTTGCGGTATCGGATTTCCTCGCTCCCGGTAGATGACACCAACCCGCCCATCCCGCAAGCAGATGTTTCTATTTCCGCAAAGAATCGCGCCGGGTTGATGGCACAATTGCCGACGCTGGCACAAAATCTACGCGCCGCTCTGGGAGTAAAGAAATCCGTCGTCACCGCGCCGCCG
Organism: Armatimonadota bacterium; assembly: GCA_014381035.1. The sequence goes on along the minus strand of JACMIS010000949.1, from coordinate 13,044 downwards.
TTGCAATCCGTTTCGCCCGAACTGCTGGCGAGAATCGGCTACTGCGCCGACTCCCCGAGGTATACCTCCGACCAATCCGCCTTTTTAGCGGACGCCGGGAAGACGGTCCCCCTCGCAGTCGGACTCGCGGTTTTGAAGTCTTCGGCACCGCCCGCGCCCTATATACGCTTCCTCCTGCAAAAGATGCCGCGCAACACGCAGGCGATAGGGGTCGCCGGGACTGCGCGACCGGAAGGGGTCGGGGAAGATGCCGCGATAATCTACGCGCTCAGTGATCGCTTTACAGACAACTATATTCTGGCGCACACCGCCGCCGGGATCGCACAAATCCGAAGCGACCGGAATCGGGAGAGCGCGTACAGCGAGCGCGGGGTACGCAACGCACCGGCGAACCCGGACGCCCATCTTCTCGCGGCGGGGAGTGTTGAGAAACAGGCGAGTCGCCTTCGAAAAGGACGGCGGGACGCCGACATGGATGCAGATGACCTGGCGAAAATAAAGCCCCTGTACGCGGAGTGGATGACACAGACCCGGATTGCGACGCAGTGCGACCCGCTTTATGAGAAGGCATACGAACGCCTCGCGAACGCCGCTCTGTTGGCGGGTGCTCCGACCGAAGCCGATGCGGCGATGACGCTGGCACGCAAACTGATCCGGCGCGACCCTTACGATACGTATGCGTGGGCACTCGAAATGTACCAGCCTCAGTGGATCGATAACCCCGCTCGTCTGCGGGAGGTCGCTATCGAAGCAGCGAGTGCTCGCTACTATTGGGACACGGAATCGCTGACGATCTACCGGAAGCTGGGCGAGTTACGGTTCGCGGATCTGCAACAAACTATGGGCGACCGTTTGCTACGAGAAACGGAGGAGACGCTCACCCACGACCCCAGGGATATGTACGCGCACTTCCTGCACGGCACCATTCTACAGGATCGCGGCAAGCAGAGCGAAGCCCTCGCCGATTTTCAGGCGAACGCACGCAATTATCCGACCAATCCCGGCATTCAGTTCGAGTTGGGGAAGCACTACATAGACCGGGGGGAGTTTGTCAGTGCGGAAGCGGCGTTTCGCGCATCTCTCGCGCTGCGACCGCGCAATGCGGAAACTCTATGCTATCTCGGCGACGCTCTCTGGGGGCAGGAAGACAACGCCGGTGCGCGTGACGCATGGCAGGCGGCGGTGCGGATCGGAACGCCGGTCGAGGCGGTCCGGCACGCCGAGGGGCGATTCGAAAAATATCCGGTGCCGTAGCACCGCTTCCCGCTATGAACAAAGATGTCGTTGCAGGACGGCTTCGAGTTCGGCGGGGTTCACCGGTTTGGTCAGATAATCGTCCATGCCTGCGGTGAGACACCGCTCCCGGTCTTCTGGCATCGCCCCGGCGGTCAGTGCGATGATGGGAAGGCGACCCGCGACTTTTCGGTCTCCCTCTTCATACTGACGCCAGAGACGGGTCGCCTGGTAGCCGTCCATTTCCGGCATCTGCCCATCCATGAGTACCGCACTATACTGCGTCGCCATCAGTTTTTGCAGTGCTTCTTTGCCGTTCCCGGCGACATCCACCCGGTATCCGCGCTTTTCCAGCAGGATGCGGGCGACTTTCTGATTGACGATGTTGTCTTCGACAAGCAGAATGCGTAACTGCGCGGGGATGGTCGCCTTCGATGGGGCAGGTGTTCCCGCTCCGGGGACAGCGATAACCGGACTCAGCACTTTCGCCATCGTGTTCGTCAGGGTTTGCAGCCGCACCGGTTTGTTCAGAAGCGCGTCGAAAATCTCACATTCGGAGCCATAGTGGGAGTCATCTTTGGCAAGTTCCCCCACACTGGAAAGCATCACGATGGGTAGATACGGTAGCGACGGGTCCGAGCGCAGAATGCGGGCAAGTTCGGCACCGTTCTGGTCGGGCATATTGAAATCGATCAGACCGATGTCGAAGCGCGGTTGCGTCGTGTCGCGCACGACGGCAAGCGCGGATACGGCATCCGCGACCGGTACGCACACCGCCCCGAGCGGTTCGAGTTGCCCGCATAAAATCCGGCGGTTGGTCTGATTGTCATCTACGATCAGGATACGTTTTCCGGCGAAGTCCGGGGATATCAGGATCTCATTCGCGATAACGGCATCCTGCGCGACAGGGAATCGTGCGGTAAACCAGAAGGTGCTCCCGAGATTCTCGGTGCTCTCGACGCCGATTTCGCCGCCCATGAGTTGCGCCAGTTGTTTCGAGATCGCAAGCCCCAGACCCGTGCCGCCGAAACGGCGCGTGGTCGAGCCGTCCGCCTGCGAGAAACTCTGGAACAAACGATCCTGCACCGATACCGGGATTCCGATCCCGGTATCGGACACGGAAAAACGAACCAGAACGTCCGTGTCGCTATGCGTTTGGACCGTCGCCCGCACAACGACCTCGCCGTTCGCCGTAAACTTGATCGCGTTGCCGAGTAGATTGATTAAAACCTGATGTAACCGATTCGGATCACCCAGAACAGCGGCGGGCACATCGTGGGAAACGGAGGACGCGATCTCCAGTCGCTTGTCGTGCGCGGGTTGCCGCAGAAGTTGCATCGCATCCTCGACGACCTGCCGTACCGACATCGGCACCTGCTCGATCTCCAGCTTCCCGGCTTCGATCTTCGAAAAATCCAGTATGTCGTTGAGCAAGGCGAGGAGTGTTTCACCGCTCCGTTGCACGGTCTCCGTGTAATCCCGCTGTTCGAGGGTCAACGGCGTTTGCAGGAGCAATCCCGTCATCCCCAACACACCGTTCATCGGGGTTCTTATCTCGTGGCTCATGTTCGCCAGAAATTCGGACTTCAAGCGCGTCGCGTCAATCGCCTCGTCGCGGGCGAGTGCGAGTTCCACGGCTGTTGTTTCCGCCAGTTGACGCGCCTTGAGCGTCTCCTGCATCAGCCACTCGCGCTCCTGTTCGGCGTGTTTGGCGTCGGTAATGTCGGCGAGCGTTCCGATCAGGCGGTCTACCGCGCTGTCTCGCATCCGCTCGGCGCGAACCTCCACAATCCGTTCCACGCCGTCAGGGCGCAGAATGCGGGTTTCCGTTATGCCGGCGAGACCGGTTTTCCGTATCCGCGACAGGAACACGGCGAAGGGTTCGCGGTCCTCGGGATGGATGATTTCGGTGCTGTCTGCTTCCGACATGGGCTCGTCGGCGACGGGTAGACCGAAAATACGGAACATTTCCGGCGACCAGTATCGCCCCCGGCCGTTCGCGTCGCTTTCTTCCCACGAACCGATGTGCGCGATTTGCTGGGCGTGGTTCAAGCTCTCCTCGCTCCGGCGCAGTTGCGCGAGAATCCGGTCCTGGTACTCTCCGGCGGCTTTGCTCTCCGTAATGTCGCGGGTCGTCCCGGAAACGATCCGCGACCCGTCGGGTAACGTTTCCAGCCGACCGACCGACCGGAAATGACGCACCGAACCGTCGGGCATCGTGAACGGGAAGTCGTCCTGAAACGGCAAGCCATACTGGATCAACTCGCGCATGGATTCCTCGGCTCGCTCCTGGGCGTCCGGCGGCGTGAGGAAGTTGAACTCGGCGATAGCGGGAGGGGTATTTCCGGGCGGATAGCCGAACATCTCATACATCCGGCGCGACCATGTCGGCGTCTGTGTCGCGAGGTCGTATTCCCAGGATCCTACTGCGGCGATCTGCTGGGCGCGGTTCAGGCTATCTTCGCTCCGCTGAAGGCGAGCGGTTATGTTCCGAAAGGTGACGAGCCCGTGACGGACGCCGATAAAAACGAACCCGAGCGACGCAACAATGGCGACACAAAGCCCGGTAGCGACCATTTCGGAGTAGCGAATATCACGGCGGTTGGTGGCTTGACGGGGGGCGAGAAGACGCTCCTCTTCCGTCCGCATCTGATTCAGGCGGGATTTCAAACGCGCCGTGTATTTCTCGCCCGCTGCCAGGAGGCGTGCCCCTTCGGCACGCCCGGGATTCTTTGTTGCCAGCACGACTTGGTGGTGCTTCTCGTAGGCTTTCAAAGAACGACGCAAACTGATGATGTTGTTTTGCTGAAGGGGGCTGTCCCGCGTCAACGTTGTCAGGATTTCGATCTGCTGGTGCGCGTCCGCCGCGCTCGCAAGATAGTGCGCGGCGGCGTCCGGCGTGCCGACCAGGAGCAAGCCTAAAGCCTGCCGCTCCGTATCGGAAAGGGTGTAGGCGACGCGTTCGATCTGCGTTTGCACCTGGCGCGTGTGTTGTACCAGGGCGGACGACCGTTTCCGCCCCGCGCTTACTTCGAACGATAATCCGGCGAGGAGTATCAGGAGCAAAAATACAGTGAGGAACCCCCAGAATATTCTCGTCTCGGTAGGTAAGGTATATCGTTTCAAGCAAAGTTAGTTCTAAGGACAGTGAACACGACTAAAGTCGTGCCGGGACCCTATACGTATTCCATATTTTTCGCGTTCTATCCTGTACTTAATTTGCCTGACGGCGGTTTTGGTTCAACAAACATTTTGTCCGTGTCACACTGGAGGGGACGGAATAGTACCTGTTTGCGTAAGCAGACATACCGGTTGCAGGATTTCTTCGCAGGGAAAGCAAACTAATCGGCAAGGAGTTCCACAGATGTCAAACCTTCCCCGCCCGCAAAGCGTCGTCGCGGTCGCATCACTTTTCGCTATTCTCGCCGCCGCCGCCGGGTGTACCCCTGCCCCCTCCACTCAGGGGAACGTCACCATGCCACCCGGTACCGCTACCACTCCCCCGACGCCGGGCATAGAAAACGCCCTTCTTGTCGCGAATGACTTGCCTACCGACGACGCGCCCACACCGAACGGAAAACCTCTCGGTGTAGTGATCGCGTTCCCGCTGTCGGGCGATGCTGAAAACCAGGACGCCAAAAACTTTGCCAGTGGTATCGGCTATTATCTGACCGACGCGGTCGCGGGTGCGCCGGAATTCGGGCAGTCGCCGCTCCGCACCACGGTGTACCAGATCGCCCGTGAGCGCAATATCACTTCGCTCCAGATGAAACCGGATGTAGCCGTGCGGGTCGCACGCGTCTGTGGCGCAACTCATTTCGGGACCGGAACCTACACCGAGAGTGGCAATCTGGTTACGCTTACCTATGAACTGCGCCCCGTCAAAACCGGCACCAACGCGGTAGGGACATTTACCGCGGCTGCCCCGAGCCGGGAAGCGTTGATCGCACAACTGCCGCAATTCGCGCAACAGTTACGCGCCGCCCTATCCGTGGCGAACTCCGCTGTTACCGTGGCACCGCTCGCCGGAATGAAGCCGGATGTGCTGGTAAAAATCGGGGCGTGTGCCGACGCCATGCAATACACGCCAGAGCAGATCGCCTTTTTGCTCGAAACCGGCAAGCGTGTCCCGCTCGCCGCCGAACTCGCCATCTTCACGGGCGCGTTGCGAAGCAACCTCGCGCAAGCCGCGCCCTACTCGCGCCTTCTCGTGCTGACGCAACCACGTAACACGCAGACGCTCGCCTCACTCGCCTACGCGATGCCGCAAACAATGACAGGTGGCGCACCGACCCTTTTTACCCTCGCCGACCGATACCAAGACAACTATCTGCTGGCGCATACGGCAGCCTGGGTGGCGCGGACGAAAAGTGATTGGGCGCGGGACGCGAAGTATAGCGCACGCGGCGCGACGAACGCTCCCGCTAACCCGGATGCCCGTCTTGCGGCAGGATGGAGCCTTTCCCGGCAGGCGGATAGTGTCCGGCAGGGGCGGCAGTTCGGCGATATGGATGGCGCGATGATGGCGAAGATATTGCCTATCTATGTAGACTGGGCAATCGAAGCGAAAGCGGCGACGCAGTGCGATCCGCTTTACGGCAAGGCGTATCAGCGGCTATCGAGTGCGGCGACGTTCGCCGGGGATTCTATCGAGGCGGACGCCGCGATGACGATGGCGCGGAAGCTGAATGCCAACGCACCCTATGACACGTATGAATGGGCACTCGAAATGTACCAGCCGAAATGGGGCGGTGACCCGGCGAAGTTGCAGGCGGTCGCTCAGGAGGCCGCGAACGCTCGTTATTTATCCCCGGTGGAAACGGTCGCTATCTACAAACAGTTGGGGCGAGGCGGCTTCACGACGGAACAGAAGCAGATGGGAGACCGCATTTTCAAGGAGACGACGGCAGCAATCGCGAAAAACCCCGACGATAACTACGCGCATTATCTGCGCGGTTGGGTCCTCACGCAACGCGGCGACCTCGCCGGGGCGACCGCCGATTTTGAAGCGAATGTGCGGATTTTCCCCAAGGATGCCTCGGTCCGGTTTGAACTGGGACGCCACTATACCGACATGAAACAGTTCAAAAAAGCGCAGGAGTGCTTCCGCGAATCCGATGCCCTGCGCCCGAAACACGCGGAAACGCTTTACTATCTCGGCTACGTACTGAAGCAACAGAGCAAGTTGCCGGAGGCACAAAAATATCTGGAGGCATCGCTCGTTTTATCCCCCGACTATTCGCCCGCGCTGGCATCGCTGGGTACGGTGTACGGTCTGATGCAACGCACCCCGGACGCGATTCGCTGTTATGAGAAAGCCCTGCGCCTGACGCCGTTTTTACCGGAAGCGAATGTCAATCTGGCGTCCTGCTATAACAGTGTCGGGCGCGAACGCGAGACGATCCGCATGGGGGAGCAGTTCCTGCGCTATTATCCCAACGATCCCAATATGCCTCGACTGATCGGGCAGGCAAAAGATCAACTCAAGCGCAAAAAAGCTCCAGTGCCGTAGTTCTTTTCTTTTTGTTTGTCTTTCGCGGACTGCACCAACGCATCGTTGGTGCCGTCCGCGAAGGGCAAAAGGAACGATATGATACCAGAAGACCCACATAACCGAACGCTGATCCTATTACGCCCCGATCTCGACGACCTGCCGCCGGTTTCCCTACCCACAGGCGTTACGATCCGCCCTAACAAGACTGGCGACGAAGAAACGTGGGGGCGCATTTGGCGGCAAAGTGAGCCTTTCGACCCAATCGTAGACAAAACGTTCCGCGAATCGTTCGGCACAGACGAAACCTTACTATCGGAGCGTATATATTTCGCGGTCAACGAAAGAACCGGTGAGAATATCGGCACCGTGACCGCGTGGACCGAGGAAACGCCGAGCAGAAATCACGCCGGATTGGACGGGTGGGGGCGCGTCCACTGGCTCGCGACGCTTCCGGCATATCAGGGGCGCGGCATCGGGAAAGCCCTGTTTCTATATTGCCTGCACCGGTTGCGTGACTTCGGGCACCGGGAATCGTTCCTCGTCACGTCGTCGGGACGCACCGCCGCCGTCGCGTTGTACAACAAATACGGTTTTCACGAAGCCACGGGCGGGACCGAATAATGGATGAACGCATGATCCGCACGATTCTGCAGCTGTGCGCGGACAGCATCGCCCCGGCACTCCTGTTTTCCGTGTTTTCTGAGGTGCCAATCGCGCTATCATCGGCAACATCGCAAACGCGAAACGCCACCCTCGGTCGCGCCCTGCGATTCTGCGTCGTCGGGTGCGTCGCTATAGCAGTCCCGGTGGTACTCGCCGAACTCGGCAAGAAATACGAGATATGGCATGGGCACCCCGGCTTCCCATCCGGACACACGACGTTCGCCGCGTCGGCGTCGGCAGTGATTGTGACCTATCGCGGCAAACACTGGCTTCTCCTGTGCGCCCCCGCGACCGTTGTGATGATGTGCTCACTTGTGCTCTTGCGCTACCACACACCCGTCGAAGTGCTCGGCGGTCTGGTATTGGGCGCGGTGCTCGCGACGCTGATAACACGAAGCCTCATGCCGCGCGAGTAATGCCGTTTTTTTTCTTTGTTTGTCGGGTACCGTTCGGGTGACGGACGGCACCAACTCGCGGGGGCGCGTTTCCGTCTGCCATCGTTGGATCGGTCTAACCTCCGTTGCTCGGTTGCTACTTGGTGGCTCTGGTTCGGTTCTTTCCCGGACCGAGCGGATTGTTCGACTTAATGAGCTTTCGAGTGTGACCCGGCTGGCGGTGGAGCCGGTCCGTAAGCATTGGTCAGACAGGGCAATGAGAGGAGTGAAGGACAGGATGGAGGAACAATCGACGCCCCAGAGTCAGGTGTTCGTGGACTATCTCTACGTGCGAGTGGCGGGTGCCATCGAGCAGTGGGATACGGCGACGGCCCGCGATGCCTACGCGCTGTGGCTGATGCTGATCCAACATGATTGCGTTATTGAGGTTAGCTCTCTGGACTATGCCACCCGAGCCCAGCTGCCACCCGATCTGGTCTACGAGGACCGCGCGACATGGAGTCCTGACCGTCGGACCGGAAGTCTGGTGCTGGGTCTGTGTCGGCCCGCCCCCGGACCCTTCGACGATCCTGAGGACAGTGCCGATCTCCACGGCGTAGAGCTGTGGGAGGCACACTGGAGGACGCACGCCACACGCTTTGAGGGCACGGAAGCGCAAAACCGAACCCTGCACGCTCACGCCACACTCCAGTCGCATCGCAATACCAACCCGGACCAATTCACCCCACAGCTTGCCACCTACCTGGACCGACTTGAGGCTGTCTTGAGGGTCACGCCGCTTGAGAGAGAGGAGCTGGAAGAAGATGGCCACTATCTGGTGAACCGCTACCGCCAAGAGTGCCTGGAGGCCATGCTGATTGCGTACATACAGGTCATCCGACGCCTGCATACCGAGGGAATCGTTGAGTGCCAGTGCGGGCGGGCGATCCCGGTGGGGATCGCCTTCGAGGGGGATGACGCTGCCCACGGTTGGGCAAGAGAAGCCACAGGGCGGGCTAACCCCCCCGGTCTTGCCAGGGGGCTAGAGCAGTGGATGCAGGGACGCACCGACCAGCAGCGTGAAGCCGAGCGTTCGCTGTTTGAAGAGACAGATAGATTTCCTCTCGAGGAGCAAGCAGCTTTCTGGGCGCGGGTCATTTTGGAGTTGGAGATCATCGAGGCAAGAGCTGGTACTCGCGGCAGTGTTCTGTCCTCGCGAGTGGGCGCGATGGGGCTGTCGGCAAGGGAGATAGCTGCCCGTGTGGTGCTCACACCGGCACGGCGTGGGGCGCTTGCATGGCATCTGATCCCCCTCATCGAAGCACTCGGTGGGGGTGGACAGTCGTCTCCGCAAGGACTGGCAGCAGACGATGCTTCTCGTGTCGCCATGTCCTTGCTGTCCATATTACAGGGACTGGCGGGCTCGCCGCGCCAGCGCCAGTCTATCGGGGAGGACGTTGTAGAGCGTCTGTACTGCCTCCGGAGGGATTTGGGCGGACAGACCGCTCCGTTTAGCGGGACATCGATGATAACCCTCCTGACTCGCACGCTTCACTCCCTGCGCCCGGAGCGCTTTCCGGAGAGCGTGGAAGTTGTCAACCGTATGCTGACCTATATGGCGCAGACCGCCCTAGGTGAGCCGGAGACGGACTGATCACCACACCGAGCAGGGCGCGCTTGCCGGACTGAAGGCGGCGCGGGCGCGAGGTGGTCAGGCAGTCGCCAGGAAGGTACCCGACAAAAAACAAACGATTAAGATTACGAGCAACGCAATATTAGCAAGGCGATTTCGGGGCGACAGAGTAAGCGTGGACGGAGCCAATACAGGCGCGACAACGGCGCGACGCCGATTCCTCGGGTGATATACAGGCGGAAATTTGCGGGAACATCGCGCCCGGCAAGAATCGGACGGAGCCGTTCCCGGTCGAAAAGCCCCTGATCTAGCTTCGTTCCGAGCGGATTTTGCGCCTTCAGCGCACCGACGAACGGGAACCGCATCTGCCCACCGTGCGTGTGACCCGATAACATCAGATCCACGCCCGCCTTCGCCACCCGATAGACAATCTGCGGCGAGTGCGATAGCAGGATCGTGAATCGTTCGGCGGGCATTTTTTGTAGCGTCGCGGGCAGATCGTCGTGTCCATAATAGGGATCATCTACGCCCGCGACAGTGATTGGAACGCCGCGCAGTGTCAGCGTTTGTGCGGCGTTATTCAGCATCCGCACCCCCACGGCTTCCAACTCACACACGAATTGCGCCGTTTGCTGGCGCGATATTTTATGTTCCGCATTCCCCAAAATCCCGAACGTCGGAACGGCGGGGAAAATCTTCTGCACCGCCGTTACCAGCCGCAAACCCTGCTCCGTTTCGCCGAAATGAAACAGCAGATCGCCGCCCCAGAGAATAACATCCGGTTGTTGGGGTAGATCGCGTTGCAACATTTCCAGCAGACTGTCCTCGCGGCGGGTCCAAGTCTGCACATGGGGATCGGCGAGGAAAAGGACGCGTAGTCCGTCCAGTTGGCGCGGCAATCGCGGGCAGAAAAGTTCCGGGTTGGTCAGTTCCAGCCAGTATGGTTCGACATACTGCGCCCACCAGTAGATCAAACCGGCGAGCAGAGAACCGCCCCCGGCGACCCAGGCTAATTTTCGGGTATTGGACATTAAGCGGTCGGTGGCGCGGACGCGGTGCGCAGGTTATTCGCGTTCGAGGGGCGCAAACCCCGATGCGCCCAACGGATCTTCAGAAGGTCCGCGATCATTTTCAAGCCGTGCAACAGATATTTCCCCTTCGACGTGAACGCGGCGGCACCTTCCTGGTGCGCCCACCGAACCGGCACTTCCACAATGCGGTAGCCCAGCCGCCGGGCGACGAAGATAGCCTCCACGTCGAACGAAAAGCCGTCCAGGGTACACCGCGAGAACAGGGAGCGTGCGGCTTCGCGGGACACGAGTTTGAACCCGCATTGCGTATCTACAATACCTGGAGTCGCCAGAAGTTGCACCATGTTGTTGAACAGTCGTCCCAATTTTTCGCGGTACCACGGTTGGCGAATCAGCAGGTCCTTGCCATGAATATCGCGGGTGCCAATCGCGTATACGATGCTATCCGGATTCGAATCTATTGCGGCTTCTAACTTGGTGAGCTCTTCCATGGGCGTCGCGAGGTCCGCGTCCATGAAAAGTATCTGTTCGCCGCCCGCCCGAAGAATCCCGTGCCGCACGGCATACCCCTTGCCGCGATTGGTATCATACGTCAGAACCTTGATACACTCGGCGGCATTATGCGCCGCCGCCCACGCGGTCACGACTTCCGGCGTATTATCGGACGAACCGTCATCAACAACGAGGATTTCATAACGGATACCGCGCGTGTCGAGATACCCTTTTGCGCCCGCGAGCGTGCGTTCGATACGCATCGCTTCGTTGTACGCCGGAATCACGACCGACAACATTATATGATTGTTTGTTCCCGTGCTGATGGCAACTGCGCCCCGTTCTAAAATTCGCTCACATTTACACGCGTGAGTATATACCCGATTATACATCAGCCATCGGCGCGTTGGTTCCAACAGGCGAGAGTTCCCACTTTAGCGGTCCACGGGTGTTCCGCGATACGATAAACGGAATGCGTATTCGATGGACCAAAACCGACGGACAGGGCAAGCCGGATACCCTTGCCTGCTTTCGCGATGACGGCACCACTTCCTATACCCGACTTTCGGCGTTTTTCCCGCTCCACGACCTGATGCATTACGCGGTCGAAACGACACTCGGCTACGAGAATGCCTTCTGGGGGCTGATCGCGCGAGGCTGGGATTTCGACAGTTTTGCCGAAAAGGACACCCAGACAGGCAAAATCGCACGTACACTTCCTTCGGAGGCACTTGTCGCGGAAAACCTGGTCGGTTTCCTGCAACTTGCGCAAACCGGCTCTGTATCCTCCGTCCCCGACGCGTTGTACCGCTTCCTGATGACGCAATGGGATCCCGTGCCGGTCGAGATTACTCCCGACAGGCTCGCCGTGATTCAGTCCCGCTTTGCCGAACTGCTGGAGCAGTGGCAAGAACTACCGCACGGTGGTGCATTGGAATTGTTTTTTCCGGCGTATTCTTCTGGGCGAGGCGTTTGAATGAATTATCTGTCACATCAGTACATCGCACGACGCGTTCGGCCGGAACCGGACACATCCGCCCTGTTTTTTGCCGGGAATCTCCTTCCCGACTTGTTGGCGGTCTCCGGCGACGGGCGATTGCGTACGGTCGGCGAGCACGCCGGTGCGCTCGCGGATGGGGTGCGACTGCACCTCGTGACCGATAAACAGTTTCACGGTCTTCCGGCGTTCCACCTCGTACAGGCACAGGCGAGCCGGTTGCTTCTATCCGCTCACTGGCAAACGCCACCGCGTCGCCGCTTTTTCCTGGCGCATGTCATGACAGAGATCGCCCTCGACGCGGCGATACTTGCGCAGTACCCCTCCCTCCCGGACGATCTATACAACCAACTTTCGCAGTCGCTTGGTCAAGGACTTCTTCCCCAAACGGAAACGTTGCTCGGACGCCCCACGACGAATCTTCTTGCCACTATCGAACAGTTCGTTGAGAGCCGATTTGTATACCGTTATGCGACGCCGATTGGTCTGGCTTCGTCGCTGGTTCGTATCAGCCAGCGTGCCGGAGTCCCGAACTTCACGGACCCAACCGATGTGGCGACACTTGCCGGAATATTCGAGGAATACTCACTTTCTCTCGCGCCACAAACCGCCGAACTATTGCGATTACCGGTAGTGGATACAGGGTTAAACCCGGCGTCGCTTGTGGTACAATAGCCGCGAGCCAACGTGCTACATTTTTGTTCATCGGAGTCACTTCGCGCTATGCCTACCACAATTGATCGTCCCGATACTATCGAACGCCCCGGCATATTAACGCCCCCGTCGCCGCTCGGTCTGCCGGGTTGGGATGAATGGGAAGATGTCCGTGCCGGAGCGAATATTTCCGGTCCGTGGATCGTCATCCTATACAATGACGATTGGCACACGTTCGACGAAGTGATTGATATTCTGTGCCGTGCGACCGGTTGCACCGAGGAGCGGGCGACGGAGATCGCGTTCGAGGTAGATACCCGAGGCCGCGCTATCTGCTACGATGGCTCCCGCGAGGAGTGCGAACGTGTCGCGGCAATCATCGCGACGATCCGGCTCCAGGTCGAGACGGACAAAGCATAATTTCGTTTTCTTTTTTTGTCCTTCGCGGACGGCGCCAACGCATCGTTGGATCG
>JACMIS010000948.1 GCA_014381035.1 Armatimonadota bacterium | reverse complement strand
GTGGCATAAATGTTGCGGCTATGTACTAAAGTACAGGTCATTCATCGAGATCATGTCGTTTGCACTGAAGCGAACCTGCATTATCAGCCGATAATGGTGTAAGAAAACATTATGTCCGTAAATACTCCTGCAGAAACTTCCGAAGGGTATATTGCCCGCGACCTTGCCCGTGTCAGTGAGACCGTGCAATCGTGGAAAAACGCGCTTCTGGATCTGTCCACGGCGAACTCTCTGATCGCCCTTCCACAAACCGGGTGCGTGGACATGTCCACGCCGAACGAAGTGTTCGACCCACTGGTGCGCCGTCGGAAAAACCTGAACTACTGGGACATCGGCAACAAAAGTATTGACCGGAACATCTTGCGAGAACCCGGTAACTATGCCGCCCGTCCCGCAGCGATGGGAAACTTTCGCGAGCTACACAACCAGGCGGTCGCCCTGCTTTCCGGACAGGACATCAACGTTCTTTTTATCGCGTTCGGGATTCTCAACTGGATTAGCCCTGAAACCGGTGAGACCGTTCGCTCTCCATTGCTACTGGTACCGGTGTCGCTCGAACCGCACGCACATGGCACGGGTTACACCATTACGGCGATGGAGGAACCGGTCGAAGTAAACCCGATTCTGAAATTGCGCCTCGCGAAAGAGGACATCGGCTTCACGCTTCCGCCGTCGCCCGACGAACGCTACCTGATTCCCTCGTCCTATCTGGGAAATGTCGCCACAACGATTGAGGGACGCGAGGGCTGGAGTGTCGAGGAGCGCGCGGTATTAGGGCGATTCCCGCTTTTGAAACTGCGCTTGTACGAAGACTTGACGGCCCAGGAGGAACGCGCTTTATCGCATCCGCTTATCGCCGCGCTTGCCGGTCAGATCGAAGCCCTTGCCGAACTCCCCGCAGTGATGGTTCCCAGTCTCGCTGATCTGGAGCGCGACGATGCCTCCGAATCCCAATACCTTTTGCTCGACGCGGATCCGGCGCAGGAACGCGCCATCGTGTCCGCCGCACGGGGGCAGTCGTTCGTCCTTCAGGGACCGCCCGGAACCGGCAAGACGCAGACCATCGCCAACATTATCGGGGAATGTGCCGCCGCCGGAAAGTCGGTGCTTCTGGTTTCGGGACGAATGGCGAGTCTGGACGCCGTTCATCAACGGTTGTCCGACAAAAATTTGGGCGATCTGTGTTTGCTGGCACACTCGCTCAAAACGTCGAAACGTAATATCCTCTCGCAACTCGAGCAAACGATGGCGTCGCCGGGGAAAGCGACCGGCGGTGCTACCGTCCGGGCCGCCCGCCAAAAAGAGCGGGAGGAGATGAAAACGCTTCGCGGGCGTTTGAACGAATTCACCGACGCCCTGCACCGAAAACGGGAACCGCTGGGAATGTCTGTTTACGAGGCGGCGGGGCGGACCGCAGACGCAACCCATGAACTGACGGTGGCTGCGGTTCCGCCGCTTGTATTCCCGGTGCGAGAAATCAAGGACGTTTCGTTCGATCAACTCTCCGCGATGGAAGCAAAGGCGTGCGAAATCGCCGGAAATTCCGCGCTGACCGGATCCGAAGGCGAATCGGTCTGGACCGGGGCGTTCAATGACCCGACGCGCCCGGACCTCGGAGACGCGACCGAGAATGTCCTGCGCCTTCTGGAAGGGCAGATGAAGCGCATCGAGCACGCGGCGCATTCGCTCGCGCCGCTATGCGGGTTGGGAACACCGAACCGATTGTCCGATACCGCGCTCTTGCTCGAAACCGCCGAAGCCCTGCTCGACTCGGCGTCATCCGTACAGCCCGTCTGGCTCATCGGATCGGAGGACCCCGAAGCCCTGCGCGGAATGGCGGAGGATCTGGTCGGACGATACGCGACGTTCAAAGAACAGCGCGATGCCTTTTCACGCCGCTGGGAAGAAGAGTTTCTGGCGGAAAATCACGCGCCGATCATCGAGCGGTTGGACACCCGGCACACCAAAACATTGACTCCGCTTCTGGGCGAGGATTGGCGTGACCGTGTCGCCAGCGAGTTCGAGCATATCGCGTCCGTGCTGGAAGCCGTCGGGCAGGATGGACGTGTCCTGACCGAGCGGCTTACCTATTTGTCGGACAAAAGCGGACTGGTACTGGACGGCTCCCTGGACGCGCGACAAAAACTGCTAAAAATCTCCCGTCAGGCGATTGATCTGCCCAATCCCTGCGTCGGATGGTTCGCCCCCGGCGCGACCGAGCGGCTGGTCGGGATTCTCAATGATGCCAGAGTGCAGTGGGATAAGTTCCGTAAGGGGACCGACCTTCTGTACACGCATTATAGCGACGATATTCTGGACCTGAACCACAACGAGTTGCTTTCCATGCTGGATGGGCAACGCGGTGGTTTCGGTCGGATCATGAGCGCGTTCGGCAACAAAGTCGTCGCCGCGCTTCGCGGCGTAACCAAGCCGGGCGCGAACATCAAGGATCGCGATCCCGAAGAAGACCTGCGCCTCGCCGCGGAGATGAAAGAAATCCGCCGCTGGTGTCTGCAGAACCTGGAGCGGTTCACCAGTTCGTTCGGCTCATACTACGCGGGCATAGATACGGATTGGGACGGTATCCGTGGGCAACTCGAGAAATCCTCGACGCTGTGTGCGGAGTTTGAGGACGGGCGCGTACCGGCACCGCTGATTGCCTTGATGTTGCTCGGCGATTCCGATCTGAAACAGTTCGAGTCGGTATT
>JACMIS010000947.1 GCA_014381035.1 Armatimonadota bacterium | reverse complement strand
GGCTTTCGCTCGCCCGCGCCATCGTTCGGGAGCCGGAACTGCTCCTGCTCGATGAACCGACGAACCATTTGGATCTCGAAGGCGTGATGTGGCTCGAAGCGCTGCTCACGGAGACCCCGCAAAAGTTCGCGGTCGCTGTTATCACGCACGACCGGGCTTTCCTCGAAAATATCGCCACCCGCGTCCTCGAACTTTCGCCGGTATATAAGGAAGGTTATATCTCCGTACAGGGCAGTTATGGAACCTTTCTGGAACGGCGCGAGGAGGTCCGCGCGGAGCAACAAAACTTGCAAGTCGCGTTGTCGTCGCAGGTGCGGCGCGAGATCGAATGGCTCCGGCGCGGGGCGAAAGCGCGAACCACAAAGGCGAAGGGACGAATCGAGGACGCGCACGAGAAGATCGCCGAACTGGCCGAAGTCAAAGGGCGCGAGAAGGCGGGCGATTTCGTCGCCGGTGTCTCGTTCACCGCGTCGGGTCGGCAGACCAAAGAGTTGCTTGCGGCAAAGGGTATTAGCAAGTCCCTTGGCGGCAAGACACTGTTCAAAGACCTCGATGTGATGCTGACGCCGAAGTCGCGCCTCGGATTGCTGGGCGCGAATGGTTCCGGCAAAACCACTTTGCTTCGTGTCCTGACCAAGCAGATCGAAGCGGACGCCGGAACCGTAAAATCGGCGGGCGACCTGAAAATAGTGTGGTTCGATCAGAGCCGCGACGCGTTGGATTTGGATCAATCGCTCAAAGACGCATTCTCGCCGAACAGCGACATTATTCTGTATCGGGGCGAGTCTATCCACGTCAACGGTTGGGCAAAGCGGTTCGGGTTTTCCGTAGACATGATGAACACGCCGCTCCGATTCCTGTCAGGCGGCGAGCAATCGCGTGTTCTGATCGCCCGTCTGATGCTACAACCCGCCGACGTGTTGATTCTTGACGAACCGACGAACGACCTGGATATTCCGACGTTGGAAGTGTTGGAAGAAACCCTGATGTCGTTTCCCGGAGTAATCGTGCTCGTGACACACGACCGGTTCCTGCTCGACTCCGTCTCCACCCAGATTCTCGCCTTGAACGGCAGTGGTGGTGCCCAGTTCTTCTCCGGCGTTGCACAATGGGAGACGTGGACCCGCGAGCGTAACAAAGCGAACAAAAGCCAACCTGCAGCGGCGGTCAAGGAAGCGAAGTCCTCCGCGCCCGCGACGCCGACGAGCCAGTATGCCGCACCGAACACGTCGTTCCGCAACCTATCACAAGCCGAACGACGGGAGCTGGAGCGTATCGAAGGGAAGATCGAGCAGGCGGACGCCAAAGCGGCAGAGTTGGAAACATTACTCGCGACACCCGCCGTCACCTCCGACCCGGCAAAAATGAGCGAATTATGGGACGCACTGGAAGTGGCGAAGGAAGCAATTACCGCGCTTTATGTGCGTTGGGAGGAGTTGGAAACGAAGCGCGGTTGATTTGTCTCGGACGCTAAAGGGTTCGTCGTAGCGCGTTCCAGAGTGCGATTTTCGGGATCTGCGACAAGCCGGAAAACTGGGCGTCGCCGGTCTCGATCACGCGCCATGTGCTATCGGTGAGTTGCCCGATGTCCACCGCGATATAGGGCGTTCCGACGCGGCGAGCGGCTTCCGTAGCGAGTGCGTGAAGTGCCTCCTTCTCGCCGGACGTCAGTTTATCCTGTTCATTGCTTGCCGTTTCCCAGTAGTAGCCCGTGCCGACAACCACGCCGTTGTAAACGAAAACACGGAACTCCCGCCCCATCGGGAAACCGTTCGGCGTGTATCCGGCGATACGGAGAGGAAGCAATTCGCGCAGGATAACGCGCCCACGCGAACGGTTGGAAAGATCAAGGAGCGCAACGATCAGGGCGTGCAGTTCGTCTAGCGATTCGGCGACACACGCTTTCCACCCTTTCGATTTACGCGACTGTACCGCCCCCTTGACAAAGACGGGAAACCCTCCGACCGATTCCACGGCATCCGTCACCGTCAGAAAGTCGGCGGAAGAAACTACCACACTCCGCGCCGTCAGTTCCGCCAACTTTGGATAGGTACGGTCAAACTCCTGTGCGTTCAGATGTTGCACCCGCGTATTGGCAAGCACGATATTTTTCGAGCGAGCAGCGTTGTAAATCGCTTCGTACCGCCCCGGTTCCGGGATATAACCGATCCAGAACGCCGGGGTCGGCTCACCCTGTTTCGGTACGTGGTGCAACGCAATCTCTGCTGTCTCACAAACGCTGAAATCGGCAGGCATCGTATATACCGTCGCCCCGGCAAGCCGTGCGGCTTCGGTGGAGGCGACAACATCCCGCGCACTCGCCGACGGTTCCATCTGCTCCACCGCCTCGGCAAGAACGATCACGGCTCGCTCTCGTTGCTCGCGGCTTCGGTCGGCCAGTTTGAGGACCCATGTATGAAGCTACCCTCGCCCTCTGCGGGCGGGGGAACAAAATAATAGGCTTTATAGACAGATTTCGTCGGGCGTTTTCGTGAGCCTCGGTATAAAAACCGGCGGGTTTCTCGTCCCGCGAACGTCGACGCTAGTTCGTCTCGCACGTTCGCATAAGGTCCCGGAACGATCGCGAGTTCGTACAGTCGTAGATAGAAATCTTCCACCCAATCCTGCGCCCGCCCCGTTCCCATAAATCCAGCGATGTATCGGTACGCGTCACCCAGATCGGCGTCCGCCCGGTCACTGATGACGACCTCTACTTCCAAAGTCAACGTTATATCCGAACCTCCGCTTTCATTATATGCTCTGCGGCACCGGCTCCGCACCCGTTATCGGTTGAAAGGGCGGCGGTCCGTCTGCGTTGCCTACTGCGCCGAACGCTGGCGGTGGCGAATCCGCATCGCCTCCCGTGAACCGTCCGAGGGCGCGGTATTTCGCGAAACGCATCGCCAGCAATTCCTCGGTCGGGCGTCCGGCTAACTCCTGCAGGTGGCGGGCTACCGCTTCCTTGATCGCCGCGCCTGCTATATCTGGCGAGCGGTGCGCCCCACCGAGCGGTTCGGGAATGACTTCGTCCACCAAGCCGAGCGACAGGGCGTCCTTAGCGGTGACCCGCATCGCCTTTGCCGCGTCCGCGCCACGGGTCGGGTCGCGCCAGATGATCGCCGCGCACCCTTCCGGGGCGATCACGGAATAGATCGCATGTTCCAGCATCAGCACCCGGTCCGCGACTGCGATCCCGAGGGCACCGCCGGAACCGCCTTCGCCAATGATCACGGCGACGGTCGGTGTCGGCAAAATCATCATCTCACGCAGGTTGCGGGCAATCGCCTCCGAGATACCGCGTTCCTCCGAGGGCACGTTCGAGTCCGCGCCGGGCGTGTCAACCAAAGTCACTACGGGGCGACCGAACCGCCCCGCCATCTGCATCAAACGCAACGCCTTACGATACCCCTCGGGGCGCGGGTAGCCGAAGTTGCGCTTCTGCCGCTCCTTCAGATCGCGTCCTTTTTGCTGACCGAGCAGCACAATCGGCGAGCCGCCGAACTGTGCGAAACCACCGACCATCGCGCCATCATCGCCGTAAAGGCGGTCTCCGGCGAGTTCCAGAAAGTCCTCACACAGCATCGGGACATAGTCGAGTGTGTACGGGCGGTCCTTATGCCGCGCCAATAACACTTCGTCCCACGGCGTCAGACCGTGCGCGAAAAATTCCCGCAGGAGCGTGTCGCGCTCCTGTGCCATACTGTCCGCTTCGTGCGTGGCATCGGCGCGTCCTTCGCGCACGGCGGCGGCGCGCAAACGGCTGATATTATCGTCTAACTCATTGACTAACTGCTCGAAGTCGAGAACACTCATTTTTTTCTCCGCCACGGTTTAGTGTCCCCCTACGCCGTTACGGGAAACGGTTCCCGCGTTCGATTCGGCGGATTGAAATTCCCCCCTCGCGCCAAAGAAGGTGAGACTGCGGGTGAGGGTATTCGTCATCTCCTTACGCGGGACAACACGGTCTACTTTGCCCCAATCCTGTTGGAATTCGGCGGTCTGGTAGTTTGTCGGCTCCTTGAACTGCTTGGCTTGCGACGCGACCCGCGCCCCGGCGAACGCGACATACGCTTCCGGCTCGGCGAAGATCACGTCGCCGAGTGCCGCGAACGATGCCCACGCGCCGCCCGTGGTCGGATGGGTGAGTACGACGATGTACGGCGTCCCGGTTTGCGCCAGTTGTGCGACGCTCGCGGAGGTTTTCGCCATCTGCATCAAGCCGAACAAACCTTCCTGCATCCGCGCCCCGCCGGACGCGACAAACACGACGCACGCGACGCGGTTTTTGATCGCATAGTCGGCGGCGCGGACGAATTTCTCGCCAAACACGGACCCCATCGAGCCGCCCATGAACCGGAAGTCGGCGACCAGTAGCGAGACGGGAAAGCCGCCAATCGTCGCCGTGCCGCGCACCATGGTGTCGGCTCGTCCGGTCACACTCTCGCCTTTTTCGGCTTTCGCTTTGTACTCGGGAAAATCGAGCGGGTCGGTCATGCGCAGGTCGCGGTCATACTCTTTAAAAGAGCCTTCGTCCACGGTGTAGGCGATCCGTTCGTCGGCGGTGAGCGGATGGTGATGTCCGCATTTGGAACAGACTTTCAGATCGCGCTCGAAATCGCGGGTGTACAGGATCGCGCTACATTTGGTGCACTTGACGAACGCTCCGACGGGGATCACGGTCTGCGAGTCGGCGACGCGCTGTTTCTCGTGATCGGAGACGGCGGCAGAAACGGCGTTTTTATCTTTATCGTTGGGTTTGCGGCTAAACCACGGCATAGTAACAGTATTTCCTCAAAATGAATGGACACAATAGGCGTTCCCGAATCGGTAGATTATACCGCGTTCTTTTGTTTGTCCTTCGCGGACAGCGCCTACGCATCGTTGGATCGGTTTCACCTGCGGTGCTATTTCTACGTCAGGCTACGCACGTTCCGAGTTAGCCCTTGCTGTTTTCCCGCGAATCC
>JACMIS010000121.1 GCA_014381035.1 Armatimonadota bacterium | reverse complement strand
CCGTTAAACAGGAACGGCTCCTGCAAAACGATGCCGATATGGCGACGCAGATCGTCCAACGCAATATCCTTGATGTCTACCCCATCTATCATCAGCGAACCGGCGTCCGCCTCGTAGAAGCGGCAAAGGAGGTTCATCGTCGTGGACTTGCCCGCGCCCGACTTGCCGACGAGACCGATCATTTCGCCCGCCTTGACTTCCAGTTCGACGCCTTTCAGAACCGGGTTCGATTTGTCATAGCCGAAGCGCACTTTGTCGAACGTCACGTCGCCGCGCATTTCCGGCATCCGCTGGGCGGTCGCGACCTGATAGCCTTCCGGCTGGGCGTCGATCACCTCGAAGACGCGCTCCGCGCCCGCCATCGCTTTCGAGAACCACTGGTTGACCTGACCGAACCACGCCAGCGGTCCGTACACCTGCCAGAGCAGGATCTGCATCGCCATCAGCGTCCCGTATGTAATCTCGCCCCGGAGTACCAGATACCCGCCGTAACCCCAGTTGATCAAGGGCGCCCACCCGATCAGAAAGTTCATCGCCGCTTCCGATTGCGCCCACCAGCGGTCCGCGACCGTGGCGGCGCTCGCCAGTCCCGTGTTGTGTTTGGCGAACTTTTCGTACTCGCCGTCTTCCTGCACGAACGCTTTCACGACCCGGATGCCGTTCAAACTCTCGTTGAGTTGGGTATGCAGGCGCCCCCAGCGTTGCCCGACCTTGTAATATTTCGACGACAGCGGCTTCCAGATCAGCGAACCGAGACCCGCTACCAGAGGCACGGGGAGCAGTATCGCCAGCGATAACTTCCACGACAGTAGCAACCCGGACGCCAGTCCCATCACGATTGTCAGTGAGCCGACCAGAAGATACGGCACGCCGTCGGCGAGGAACCCCCAGATGCGCTCCGTGTCCTGAGTAATCCGGGAGATGATCGCGCCGATCTGTTTCTTGTCGAAAAAGCCGAGTTGAAGCCGCTCCAGCGCGGCGTACGTCTGCCCGCGCAGATCCTTCGCGATGTTCGCCGCCAGATACGCCCCGTTGTTGCTCTTCAGCCAGCCGAACAGCGTGTTCCCGAGTAGCGCGAGTGTCAAGCCGCCGACATAAAAAGCGAGTTGTGGTACGCCCTCCTCAAGGGTCGGGCGCGGTCGCATGTTCAGCAAACGGTCGGTCAGTCCCAGTACCAACCACGGTTGCGCGAACGTCGCGATTACCGCGGAGGCGAGCGAGCCGAACGTCACCCAGAACGCGGGCACCTTGTACGGTGATAGGAAATTCAACACTCTCCCGAACACCGCCATCCGCTTCACGCACGCCGCGCACTTCCCGTCCTTTTCAGGCAGGAGGCGACCGCATTTGTCACAACGGGTCTTTTCCTGGGTAAGTTTGATGGCGAGTTCTTCGCCCTTCGCTAACTGCTCGATGCCCCGCGCCATCTCCGAGAACCGTGCGGCGACGGAGGCGGTGAATTCGGCGACCGGAAGAACGTCCCCGGTATGGAGCGACAGTTCGAGCCGTGCCCCGCCGACCAGCGATTCGGTCCGCGCTGTCTTGATTCCGCTCATCGGCACTGAGAGTAGTTGCACGCCCGCTTCGTCAAAGACGGCGACCCGGTTCAGCGTCACAACGACTTCGCGCTTACCGAAACAATGGTTCTCCTCGGCGACAAGATCGGCGACCTCGCGTATCAGAACCGGTTCGTCGGAAAGATCGGCGGAAAAAGTGTCCTCGGTGGGGGTGCGTAGAGCAGACATTCTTCAAGAACTCCTTGAAACGACGCGTGGTAACAGCTATATCGTCCGGAAAACGGTTTTTGCTAAACGAGTTGGGCGACAAAAAAGCCGCCATACGTGACCCTTCACGCACGGCGGCGACATTGCCGGGCTATTTTACCCGCGCTTTTTCGGTTTTGCCTCACTATTTTGCGGAATAGCCAAGCCTGCTTCCAGCAATTTTCGCACGACACGGCTTTCGCCCTCGCGGAACCCGCTACCGGCACCCGTGCTTCGCTTGCGCTCCTCTTCTGAATCGCGGACCGTGTACTTGCCGTCGAGAACATTACGCACCTCTCGAATAATTTTCAATGCGTTCACCCCCTTTACGCTCGCTATAAGGATACCCGTATAGACGCGGAACGAAAGCGGTTGGTTGCAGGGTGCAACCGGGATTGGTATTTCGGACTCTAATTGTTTCAGGAGATACAATGAACGCCGTATTATATGTAGGGATAGCCATTTTAATCATAGTAGCCCTGCTGTTAGCCGTATGCGTTATCTTTTTCGTTATGGAGCCT
>JACMIS010000946.1 GCA_014381035.1 Armatimonadota bacterium | reverse complement strand
GGCTAACCCGGAACGCGCGAAGCCTATCGTAGTCCTAGCACCGCAGGTGAAACCGATCCAACAAAGTGTTGGCGCCGTCCGCGCAGGACAAAAAAGAAAGAAAACGGGTCATAGAGGCGGTGCGGGAACAGCGTGTAGTAGTCGGGCTATCCAGACCGCTACCATCAGGGCGGCAGTCCCGTACGCCCAGACCGTGAACCAGCGTTCGGGGAGCGGTTTATTGGTCAGCAGACCGTAGCCCGCCGCCACGAGTAGCCCGGCGAAAACGAGCGGGACGACGGGATGATACAGCGTGATCGCCTCTACGAATCGCCCATGACAGCACAGGCAGAGGGCGCGAGTCATGCCGCAACCGGGGCAGGCGATCCCGGTGATGGCGCGAAGCGGACAAAGTGTCGGCAGTCCGAGCAAGTGCGCCGAACCGCCGCCGGATGCTGGCGGGGGCAGGAGCACGCCCGCCAGCAATATCAGGAGAGAGCCCACACCGGGACGCCGGAGGGTTTCCCCGGCACGCTTACATACGGTACGCATTGCCCTGTCCGGCACGGCTCCATACGTCGTTTAAGTGTCCTTGCTCGATCATTGCGTTGATAAACCCCAGCCCGAGAAGATTCAGTACCAGGTACAGGACCGCGTTATCCGCGACCGGCAATCCCAGCATCGCCTGCATCCGTACGATCTTCTTCGCCTGCTTGTAATCCCAGTAAAAAATATACAGCCCGCACGTGACGAAGCAGAGCAGTACTTCCAGTCCCGGCGACGTGTCCGGCTCGTTCAAAAACCGTTGTGTCTCTTCCGACACCTTGTACAGCCAGAACCAGTAGTAGATACCACAAGTCAGCAGCGTGAAAACCAGCACCAGTGCCGGGTCGCGTCGCTCGCCGTAACTACCGAGGGGTGGTTGGGGGGCATTCGATGTCCACGGGTTTTGCGGGGGCGGTCCGTAATTGCCACCGCCGCCATATCCGCCGGGGTTACTTCCATACATATACTCGTTGTGTCCTCCGATACTCTGACACGGGCATCCGGCAAAGGTTGCGTTTAACAAGCCGCCCGCCCCCGGCGATACAATACCCGGCACACATCATGGACGCAATCCGAAAATACCCCCGTACCGCACACATCGAAGGCTCCGGCTTGCAAAAAGGCGACGACGGCGACCGGGTCCCGTTTATCGAACTCGCCGGGAAACCGCTCGTGGTCGAGGAGAAGTTAGACGGCGCGAATGTCGGAATCTGGTTCAAGGACGACGGCGAAGCGGTGACACAAAGTCGCGGGCATGTTCTGACCGGCGGTCCGGGTGAGGCGCAGTTCGCGCTCCTGAAAACGTGGGTCTCGGTGCATCAAAGCACGCTTCGGGATGCCATCGGCACCCGATACATTCTGTACGGCGAGTGGCTGTACGCCAAACACACCGTTTTTTATGACATGTTGCCGCACTATCTGACCGAGTTCGATCTGCTCGACCGCAAAACCGGCGAATACCTTTCGACAGCGCGGCGGTACGAAATCTTAGCCGGGACGCCGGTCGTTTCGGTCCCGGTGGTACACGAAGGCGCGTTCCGCCGACTCCGCGATCTGACCGCGCTGGTGCGCCCTTCGCTGTACAAGTCGCCGCAGTGGCGGGAGTCGCTCCGGCAAGCGCAGGAAGCGACCGGTGCGGACGTTTCCCGCTTCGGCGCGAGCGATACCGACGATTCCGACTTATCCGAGGGCTTATACGTCAAATGGGAGGAGAACGGCATAGTGCGCGGACGCTATAAATGGGTGCGGACGGCGTTCATACAGACGATTCTCGACTCTGGGACGCACTGGCGGGACCGGATATTGATACCGAACGGACTACGGGCAGATGTTGACATTTTCGGGCTATGAGAAGATCGCCGAATCGGTGGCGAAATGGGAACTGGACCCGGCGGGGTTCCGGGCACTGCGCCGCGTCTCCTGGGCGGTGACGGAAAAGATCCACGGCGCGAACTTCTGCTTCGTTGTCGCGGACGGAACGGTGCGCGGCGCGAGCCGTCGCCGACTTTTGGAGGACGACGAGCCGTTTTTCGGCTGGCAGACGGTACGCGACGCGCTGACGCCGGGGTTGCTCGACGTTGCGGCGCGATTGGCTGACGGTGTGGAAGCAACAGCGGCGGTATATATCTACGGGGAGTTGTTCGGCGGTGGCTATCCGCATCCGGCAGTCGAAGCGGTACCCGGCGTGTCCCCGATACAAACGGGCATCTGGTACGCGCCGGGTATCCATTTCGCGGCGTTCGACATCGCCTTGGGCAACGGAGGGGTGCGATGCTACAAGGATTGGGAGCAAACGCATGCACTTCTGTCCGCCGCGAACGTGCCGTGTGTCGCTCCGCTGCGGATCGGGACGTATGAACAGGCGACGGACTACCCGATCCGGTTCGACTCGACGATCCCGGCGACGCTCGGGCTACCCGCTTTGCCCGCCGGGAGCAATCTGGCGGAAGGCGTGGTGATACGACCGGTGCGCGAGATAGCCGTCGCGGGTGCGGGCGGTGCGATCCGCCCTCTGCTCAAAGTGAAAATACCGGAATTTGCCGAGGATAAGCGGTTTCATGAAGCCGAACGGTGGCAGGAACCGACCGACACGAACCGGTCGGCGGGCGAGCCGCTCGACCGTTTGAAATGGGAATCCTACTGCCGCGTGACCGAAAACCGTTTGGACGCGGCGTTGTCGAAGGTGGGTCCGTCGCCTGCGCGGAACCGGGGTCGCTGGGCAGGTGAACTCTTCACGATTCTCTACGAGGAGATCCGCGACGAAGCACGGGCAAGCGATCCCGCCGCATGGGCAGTGCTTTCGCCCGCGGCACGCGACGAATGGGAGGCGTATGTCCGGGACGAGGTACGGAAGTTGCTGGCGGAGCGTTTCTGCGGGGGTTCCACCCCCGAAAACACCACGAGTTGACTCTAATGGAAGAACTATTATCAAGCCTGATTGCTGCGCCGGACGCCCCGCTCCCGTGGGAGCGGTTGGCAACGGTTTCGTGGTGGCAGGCGATGGCGGACTGCCCGCAAGACCCGATTCATCATGCGGAGGGCGATGTGGCGACACATACCCGCATGGTCATGGAGGAACTCCGGAACCTTGCCGCGTGGCGCGATCTGCCACTCGCTCAGCGCGGGGTGTTGCTTCTCGCCGCACTGCTCCACGATGTCGGCAAGCCTGCTACCACCGCTACTGACAACGACGGGCGCGTCACGTCGCCGGGGCACTCGCGGCGGGGCATGATTCTCGCGCGGGAAATGCTCTGGAAGGCGGGGATACCGTTCGCGGTTCGGGAGGCGGTCTGCTCCCTGATCCGCTGGCACCAACGCCCCTTTTTCGTGATCGGGAGCGACGATCCCGAGCGGGCGGTGATCACTATCGCGCAATCCTGCCGGTGCGATCATCTCGCGATCTTAGCCGAAGCTGATGTTCGCGGACGTATCTCGACGACACCCGAAACGATGTTGCTCCATGTCGCGCTGTTCGCGGAAGTGGCGCGGGACGCGGGATGCCTCGCTACGCCGTATCCGTTCGCGTCGCCGCACAGCCGTTTCGAATACTTCCGCAAACCGGGACGCGCGGCGAACTACGAGGCGTTCGACGACACCTCCGGCGAGATCATTCTGATGTCCGGTTTGCCGGGAATGGGGAAAGATACGCTGGCACGGCGCGAGTTCGCTCACCTGCCGATGCTCTCGCTGGACGCGCTACGCACCGAAATGCGCGTCGCGCACACCGACGATCAACACGGCGTCATCCGGGCGGCGCGGGAGCAAGCCCGCGTGTACCTGCGGCGCGGCGAACCATTCGTCTGGAACGCGACTTCGATCAGCCGCGAACAGCGCGAAACGGTGGTCGCTCTCGCATCCGAATACCGTTTCCGCACCCGGATCGTGTACGTCGAGGTCCCGTGGCAGGTCCAGCAGAGGCAAAACAAAAGCCGCGACGCGCAGGTACGCGATGTGGCGATCCACCGCATGATCCACCGTTGGGAGATCCCCGACGAGACCGAAGCACACACTGTACAACTTCAAGTTTCACCCGGCTAGTGAAACTAGCCGGGTGAAACGAGTCACCAGAGGATGCCCCCGTTTTCAGCGACTACCGAGCACCGGGCGTAACAGCGACGAGCCAGTCATTTCCGGCGGTTGTGGCAGATTCATCAGTTCCAGTACCGTCGGCGCGACATCACAGAGTGCTCCCCCGCTTTTCAGAGTGAATCCTGGTGTGGTGCCGATCAGGATGATCGGCACGGGGAACAGAGTATGTGCAGTATGCGGGGTCCCGTCGTCATGAAGCATCTGCTCCGCGTTGCCGTGGTCGGCGATAATGACCGCCTGTGCGCCCGAGGTTGTGAGTGTTTCCAGAATCCGCTGAAGGCAACTGTCTACCGTACCGACTGCTCGAATCGCAGCTTCCAGAACACCCGTGTGACCGACCATGTCACAGTTCGCGAAATTAACCACGATGAGATCGAACTTGCCGGAGTCGAGTGCCTCTACCACGACCTCTGTCACCTCGAACGCGCTCATCTCCGGCTTCTCGTCATAGGTACGAACTTCGCGTGGGGAAGGGACAAGGCGGCGTGTGTCGCCTGGATAAGGTGTTTCTACGCCGCCGTTGAAAAAATAGGTCACATGCGGATACTTTTCACTCTCCGCGACCCGCAGCTGCTGTAAGCCTTGCCGGGCAATGACCTCGCCCAGATGATTGGCTATTGTCAATTCCGGGAAGAGGTAGGGCAATGCGAACGTCGCGTCATACTCGGTGAAGGTTAACGTTCGAGAGGGTGCGAAGGGAGGTTCTTTTCGTTCAAATCCATCAAACTCCTCCACACATAATGCCCGGACTATCTGGCGCATCCGATCCGTCCGGAAATTCCAGAACAGGATGCCATCTTCCGCCCCAATGCCGCTGTAATCAAAAACAGCGGGTTCGATGAATTCATCCGTCGTATTTCTACGATACGACTCCTCTATCCATGCGCCTGGGTCTGTACCGACATGCCCTTTTCCGTGGACGATAGCGTCAAAGCCCCGCTCCGTGCGCTCCCACCGGTTATCTCGATCCATGGTGTAGAACCGGCCTGACACGGTCGCAATCTGGCAGCGAGCCGGGTTTGGAAGCTCTTCAAGAAATACTTCCAGTTCCTTGATTTGTTGTGCCGCACGTTGCGGGGCGGTATCCCGCCCGTCGGTGATCAGGTGGAGATAGATCGTGCCGGAGAAATCTTCATTAACGCGGCGCAAAAGGAGAAAAAGGTGTTCTATGTGGGAGTGGACGCCCCCATCACTGAAAAGTCCTACCAAGTGTAGTGCCGGGGCGTCGCGCGTACCGTGTCGAAACGCCTGATACGCGGGTGAATCCTCCAGATAATCCCCTTGCAACGCACGGTTGATGCGTAGTAACCACTGCTCGACGACGCGCCCGGCACCGATATTGAGGTGCCCGACCTCGGAATTGCCCATCTGACCGTCTGGTAAGCCCACCCGCTCCCCGCAAGTAATCAAAGTAGCGTTGGGTTGTTCCTGGAGCAGACGGTCCAGGCAGGGTGTTTCTGCCAGAGCAACAGCATTCCCGACCGGATTTGGATTAAGCCCCAATCCATCAAGAATGCAGAGCAATGTGGTCTTGCGGCGATGTGTTGTTGATAGATCGGATAGCAAAATATCTCTCCTGAATCGGTAGTTTATATTTTAAAGACTGAGAGGATCGTGCCGGAGGTAATCGCTGGCGTTGAGTAATTACGCGAAGGATACCGCAAATCCAAGAGTGTCTGGAAAAATCGCTCCTTCTTACCAGTGACGTCTGGTATCGCCGCCGAGCAACTGGATATAACCCAATTGTCCATTATCTAAGTTTACCCTTAATATATAACTTCCTGAAGAAGCGGCATGAATTTGTGCAGTCCGCTCGTGATGCCCTGCTCTATGGTGTAGTATATCTATATGCCCACCGTGAATGAGAAGCGGAGATTGTGTATCGCCGCAGAGCATGGGCAGGAGCAGACCGTAGCTACGCTACTCGCGGTTGGGGTACCAGTGGACGCCCCATGCGGAAGAGGCATTTCCTCCTTTCACAACTCACGCGGTCATATTGCTTCGGGATGAACGGCACTGATGTTCGCCTGCTGGGAAGGGCATGAGACCATCGCTCGCCTTCTGCTCGGTGCTGGAGCGTCGCCGAACCGCCGGGCACGCTGGGTAACGCCGTTAGTGTTGGCGGCGAGTCGTGGTCATGCGCCCCTGGTACAAGTGCTTCTGGAGCACGGTGCCCGTCCCCACATGCGACATCCCAAAGGGGACCGTTTCTCCGCACTGGTAGCGGCGGCAGGATATGGCAGCATAGAATGTGTCCGACTTCTGCTGGACGCCGGAGAGTCCCCCAACGCGGCGGACGTTCCGGCAGGCAACAGAGACGGGTTCACGGCACTCATGGCGGCTGTCGGCTTTGGGCACATTGACATCGTCCGCCTTCTGCTTTCACGCGGCGCGGACCAAACGCTCCGAGACTCAACCGGGGGATGCGCCCTATCCACGGCGATCTTCGCTGCCAATCCGACACCCGGCGACAAACCATGGAAAGCCGACCGTGAGGAAATTCTGCGCTTGCTACTCGCCACGAACCCGACGCTCGACCTGCACCAGGCAACAGCACTCGGAGACAGAGAGGCAGTGCGCAAATTGCTTGACGCGGGAGTGGGTGTGAACGCCGGGGATGCGAACGATCGGCCCGCTCTCTGGCTCGCCATCGCCAATGATCGCACGGAGGTGGTCGAGTTGCTGTTGGAACGGGGAGGGCGGTTGCATCTTTCCCACTGGACGATGCTGGCGTTGGCTGCTGACAGAGGTCGCATCGGCATGGTGACCTATCTCCTCGACCGGGGATTTTCCGACATACGCTCCGACGGACCGTCTGCACTGGCTGTCGCGGCGATGGGTGGCTACTCCGATGTTGTACGCCTGCTACTCGACCGGGGAGTATCCGCGAACGCGGACAGCGGCAGCCCCCTGCACCGGGCGGCGAGCGGTGCCCATCCGTCAGTGTTGCGCCTCCTACTATCGCACGGGGGCACCCCCAACCTTCTGGACAAGGACAGGAATACCGCCTTGATACGGGCGGTGCATTCTTATGGGTCG
>JACMIS010000120.1 GCA_014381035.1 Armatimonadota bacterium | reverse complement strand
GCGCCTGATACCGGAAACGGATGCGACCGTGATGCGTTTGGATACGGAGAATTCGCAAACCCCTATCGGTTCTTTCAACCGAGGTACCCGGAGTGAGTTGGAAGTCTACTCTATAGACCCAAACGACAGTAACAGCAACCGTTCTTACTCCTATCTGCGTTGCAACCTCAATTCGATGAAAGATAACGGTATTCCCGTGAGTAAAATAGCGCGGGTTCGGTTGAAGTTCTATTATTCCGGCACTGTTCCGGGCAGCCTTTCTCAGTTTGTTGTTCCGACTTTCGATGTTCGCATTCTGGATGGTAGCCCGGCCTGGGATGAGTCGACGATCACCTGGAACAATAACCTACTTGGTCTGGGAACGTCAGTGGGGACTTTTACACCGGGGCTATACACACAAGCACAAATTGATGTCACCAGTCAAGTTAAGAATCGCCTCACCGCCGCCGACCCGAAAAGTGTCACGTTCGCCATCGACGAACCGGCATCGACGAAGAATCTATCCTTTTTCGGATCCCGGGAAGGGGTATCCTCGCCGGAAGCGATGCCGTATTTGGAGTTCGAATACGTCCCGGATCAGCCTATCTCCTACGCACCGGAGATAGATACTTACCTGCGCGGCGGAAGTTTCGCCGAGCAGACCTATGGTACACAAACCACGATGACAATGAAGGACGCTTTCCAGAACGAGTTTGAGCGAGATGTTTTTCTCCAATTCAAAGTCGCGAACCTCGCCGGGCGTACGTCGGTGCGGCAGGCAACTCTGCAACTCTATGTCACCAACCGGGAGCAAAATGCGACAATCCCCTTCACGGTGCGTGGCGAATGGAATGTCTATGATGCCACCTACTGGGAACCGCGTCTGAACTGGGCAAAATACCGATCTAACCCGACTAACCCGCCCTGGCGCGTCACCGGAACTGCGACCCAGAACGGCATCGTCGAACTGGATGTGACCGATTGGCTCAATGACCGCCTCTCGCAGAGTAAGAGCGTGTTCTCGTTCATGATTATAGGAACGGCTTCGAACGGTCAACCGATCAATCGGGGACTCGATTTCGCGACTAAGGAGAACGCCGATCTGGCGAAACGCCCGCAGTTGATTATCGTGCCCTAAGAATCGGATGCCCCCGCCCAGGCGGGGGCATCTGGTTCGTCGTCGTTCCGGGGTGTCTTGCCGAGACCGCACCCGATTTCGGCACGGCACGGTGGATGCGGCGGCTCGGTTTATTACAGCAATGTCCCCCTACGGCGATACCCGTGTTGGGGTATCTACCCCCCGATCCGATACCCATAGTAGCGCGACAGCCAAGCCGATAGCCCGTCGAGACCTGGAAGTAAAACCCGCTCGGTGACGCCGATCTGATCGAGACGGTCACGCACCTCGCGCTTCAAGCCCGCCGGAATCACGATGCGGCGCAGTGCTTCACCTTCCTGTGCGCGGAGCCATTGACCCATCACTGTATCCGCACCGGACAGGAGCGCGAACAGAGCGAACTGATTCACGATCCGGTCGTCGAACGAGGGCGGCTCAAAGAAAAGCAGAAACGGATCGGGCGCGAGTCCGTCCAGAGCCGACACGCTATCCGCGCATTCGGCGATCATCTCTGCCGTGAATACCGTCGCTCCCTCGATTTTCAACACCTCCTGCATGATCTGCGGCAACCGGCGGTTGAAGTGCGCGAAGTCGACACACCAGACCGCGCCGTCGCGGTCCCACAACGCCGTTTCGCAGGTCGTGAAGTGGAGCGCGACATACGGCGAGTACGACCAGT
>JACMIS010000945.1 GCA_014381035.1 Armatimonadota bacterium | reverse complement strand
GTGCCGGAAACGAACTTGTTGACCCGAGTACCAGTAGAGTCCTGCGCGTGTGCGCGAGTTGCTCCGTTAAGAATCCCGATAGTCGTGGCGGCGACGCACAGCAAGGCGCGCAACTTTCGGCACGTAAATATCGGCGATTGATTCTTCAGAGTGGACCCGTTCATGATTCCGTTCCTTGTTCGGCGACCCGAGACGCGCGGACATATTTTGCCGCCAGGAGACATACGTACACCCAGCAGAACGCAGCCGCGTATCCCGCCCCGACATCCGAAGGGTAATGTTCCCCCAGATAGATGCGGCTCCACCCCACAAGAAACATCCCGAGGAGGCTACCGCACCAGACCCAGGTGCGGCGCGGTGCCGGAGCGTCCCGCGCGAGGAAGTAGCCGGTGATCCCGAGGATGGTGACCGCCATGAAAGTGTGGCCTGACGGGAAGGAGTAGCCGAGCGGCGCAAATATCTCCTCCGGGCGCGGGCGACCGAACGCCGCCTTGAGAGAGGCGATGACTATCCCGCCCCCGACGGCTCCCGTCACCAGCGACATCGCCGCGTCGCGCCGGTCTCGTAAATAGAACAGGGTCGCCGCGATGAGGACGAAGGCTCCCTGACCCCAAGGGCGGAACGCCCACGAAACCCAGTAGGCGAACTGGAACAGCCAGCCGGTACGATGGACGCGGAAATAGTTCAAAACATCCGAATCGAACTGGGGCAATCTACCGCCCTGCTCGCCAAACTCGGCGGAGAACCGGGCGAATAAGACCAGTGCGATAACCGCCGCGATCCCCGCTATCGTCACACGGCCTACCAGTGCGCCGATCCAACGTCTGCTGACGTGAGACAAAGACGGCTTTTCCGTCATGGGTGTTTTACCTTTCCTCCGAATCCGACATAAAACAACGGTGCGAACACGAGTGTGAACAGCGTCGAGAAGGTCAGCCCGCCGATGACCGCGATGGCGAGCGGTTTCTGCATCTCCGCCCCCGCGCCGATTCCAAGCGCGAGTGGAACAAGTCCCAAGATCGCCGTTAGGGTGGTCATCAGGATGGGGCGCAGTCGAACCTCGCCCGCGTGAACGACCGCCTCCTCGCGATCCATTCCGCTCTGCTCCGCTTTCTGCGCCTGGTCTAAAAGCAGGATGCCGTTCTTGACCACGATGCCGACGAGCATCACCGCCCCCATGAAGGACGAGACATTGAGCGGTGTGCCGGTCGCCCACAGACTCAGCGTCACGCCGAATAAGGACAGCGGCATGATAGCCAGGATCACGAGCGGGGCTTTGAATGTCCCGAACTGGAACATCATCACGCCGAACACGAGCAGGATGGCGAGCGCGAGAACCAGCGAGAGATTCGTAAAGGATTCGTTCTGGCTCTGGTACTGTCCGCTAATGACGTAGGTCACGCCGGGGGGCAACGTTTCCGCGCGCATGATCTTCTGCACGTCGCGGACCACGCTACCGAGATCACGCCCCTCCAGATGGGCGGTGATGGAAAGAAGTCGCCGCTGGTCCTCGCGGTTGATTTCGCTGGTGCCCGGTATATTTTCGAGCGTGGAGACGGCGGAGAGCGGCAAGTATGCCCCGCCCGGTGTCCGCAGGGAAACTCCCGACAGTCGCGCTTCGCTGTCGCGGAACGCCTGGGGGTAACGGACGCGGACCGATACTTGCCTATCTCCCTCGAGAACCTGTGTCGCCACCGTTCCGAAAAACGCGCCGTTGACCTGCGCCGCTACCGCGTCCGTCGTCAGTCCGAGGCGGCCTGCACGCGTCGGGTCGATTCGCGCCGTAAGTTCCGGCCCCGACTCGACCACGCCGCTCTGGACATCGACCGCGCCACGAACCTTCTCGATTTTCGCGGCGAGTTTATGGGCGGTATCTTCCAGTTGCGCCTGATTCTCGCCGAATAGTTTGATCTCGACCGGGGCGGGCGCACCGGCGAGGTCGCCGATCAGGTCCTGCAACACGGCGACGAACTCGATCTCGACCCCAGGCACACGCTCGGTGATTTTCCCCCGCACCTCCTCAATGACCGCGTCGATAGCGCGTCGCTTCCCGCTCTTGAGCATCACCGAAAAGTCACCCGTATTCGACTCGGTGATCGCGAGTCCCAGTTCCGCCCCGGTGCGCCGCGAGAACGAACGGACTTCCGGCGTGTCCTTCAGGATGGTTTCGATCTGCATGAGCAATCGGTCACTCTCCGCAAGCGACGTGCCGGGCAAGGTCTTGTAGTCCAAAACGAACGCGCCTTCGTCCATGGTGGGCATGAAGCCAGTCCCGAGCCGCGAGCCGAAGAAGGCCGTTGATCCGAGGACGGCGGCGATGCCGAGCGGAAGCAGGACGCGCCGGTAACGCATTGCACCGCGTAGCAGTTTGTCGTAGCCGCGCAGGACGCGCTCGAAAAGTCGCCCGTGTTCCGCCGCGCCGGGGCGGACTTTGAGGAATGCCGCACACAGGCTCGGAGACACGAACAGGGCGAGCAACAGCGATACCATCAGCGCGATGACCAGCGTCACGGCAAGCGCGGTGAAGAACGCGCCCGCGACGCCGGTCACCAAGACCAGCGGCAGGAATACGACGACTGCCGTAAGCGTGGAAGAAATCATCGGCGCGGCAATCTCCTGCGACGCCAGTTCCACAGCCGCGCCCCGCTCCACCCCCTGCGCTAAATGACGGAAGATATTCTCGACGACCACGATGGCGTCGTCGATCACCAGACCTACCCCGATGGCGAGCGCACCGAGTGTCATCAGGTTCAGCGTCATCCCGGCTACCCGCATCAACAAAAAGGTGATTAGCACTGTAGCGGGGATGATCGCCGCCGTCACGAGTGTGGCACGCAGATCGCCCAGAAACAGGAGCAGAATGACGACCGCGAGAGCGGCACCGATCAGTACCGCGTCCCTCACGCTTGCTATCGCTTCGGCGATTAACACGGACTGGTCATAGAAGACGGACACTTCCGTCCCCGGCGGAAGCGTTTTTTTCAGGTCGGCGAGTTCGCGCTCTACGCCCGCGACCACGCTGACTGTGTTCGCGGTCGGCTGGCGGACGATGTTTACCAGCACCGACTCCGCGCCGTTCGCGGTGACCACGGTAGTGCGATCCTCCACGCCACGCCCGATTGTCGCGACCATGTCAAGCGTGACCGCTACCCCAGTTCTTTGTGCGACGACGAGCCGTTTCAGGTCGGCTTCGCTCACGGTTTCGCCCGACACCAACGCCTGATACTGTTGAAACTGCCGGTCGATCCGCCCTACGGAGCGCACGACATTGCCCTGCACGAGTCCCTGCTCGATGTCGGAAAGCCCGATGTGGTACGCGGCAAGCCGTTCGGGAATCACCTCGACAGCGATTTCCGGCACCCGTCCCCCCTGGACCACGGCGCGGGCGACCCCGGTGACGCGCCCCAGACGCGGTTTGAGGGAGTACGTCGCGAGACTCCATAGTTCCGACTGCGACAGCGTTTTCGATTGGAGCGACAATCCTAACACGGGGAACACGGTCGGGTTCATCCGCTCCACGACGATGGTCGTTTCGGGGGGAAGTGCCGACCGCGCCTCGTTCACCTTCGCGGTCACGAGTTGCTGGGCGACCAGCATGTCCAGCCCCCAATCGAAATCTATCGAGATTTCCGCCGCGCCGCGCAGAATCTTCGTCCGCACACGCCGCACACCCTCAACCGTAGCGACGGCTTCTTCAAGCGGGCGGGAAACCCCGACTTCCATCAAACGCGGGGGGCGTTCACCCGCCTCGGCAATGACGACGATACGCGGGAATGTCACGTCGGGCAGGATGCCGACCGGGAACGAAAACATGGTCCACGCCCCGATGAGACAGAGCGCGACGGTGACGAATAGGATCGCATTCAAACGTGGTACGGCGAATCGGGCGATATTCATGGGGTTGCCACTTTTACCTTCGCGCCGTCTTCGAGTTCGTACTGACCGAGACGGATCACCACGTCACCGGAGTGGATGCCCCCGGCGACAGTCGCCACCTTATCCTGTTCGACGCCGACCGTGACCGGAACGAGTTTCGCTTGATTGTTCTTTACGACGAACAAGACGGATTTGCCGTCGCGGGTGATCAGAGCCTCTGTAGGCACCGTCACAGCCTGCTTTACCGAACGCACAACGATCCGTGCCGTCGCGAAAGCCCCCGATTTGACGGTGCTGCGTGGGTTGGGGACGCGCACCCGCACGGAAAGAAGGTTCGTCTGTGGGTCGATCACTCCTACGCTCGACACGCGGGCTTCGACGGGCATGGCGTCCGGGGCGTCGGTCAAAACTACGTGCGCCTGCATCCCCGTATTCACCCGCTCG
>JACMIS010000944.1 GCA_014381035.1 Armatimonadota bacterium | reverse complement strand
TCTTGAGATTTGCAATCGTTTTTTTAGTATTGCATTGATTTAGGATACAATATTAATCGTGACCCAACTTGAAGTTACCACACATGTTACTGTAGGTTCTGTTTTCTTAATCGGTGCCGGACCCGGTGACCCCGGACTTCTTACTATAGCCGGGCGCGATGCCCTTACCCGTGCCGACGTGGTCATCTATGACCGACTCGCGCATCCTTCCCTCCTCCAGTACGCGCCGCCGGACGCCGAGCGTATTTTCGTTGGCAAACAATCCGCCCGCCATTTTGTCAAGCAGGAAGATACCAACGACCTGATGGTGCGATTCGCGAAAGAGGGAAAAACGGTCGTGCGGCTCAAAGGCGGCGACCCGTTCGTCTTCGGGCGGGGCGGCGAGGAAGCCGAGTATCTGCGCGAACGGGGCGTGCCGTTTCGCATCGTTCCCGGCGTTACTTCCGCGATTGCCGCGCCCGCCTATGCCGGGATTCCCGTCACCCACCGCGACGCAGCGTCGAGTTTCGCGGTGATCACCGGGCATGAGCGCGACGACTCCCGCGAGTCGGGCACCCGAGATGCCGGGGAAGCCGAAGGTCGCCGCCGCTGGGACCATATCGCGCACGCCGCCGATACGCTGGTTTTTTTGATGGGCGTCGAATCGCTCGCCGAGAACGCGCAAAAACTGATCGAAAACGGACGATCTCCGGAAACACCGGTCGCGTTGATCCAATGGGGGACATGGACGAAGCAGCGCGTGGTGACGGGAACACTCGCGGATATTGCCGAGGTCGCCCGCGCCGCCGGAATCACCGCACCCGCAGTGACGGTCGTCGGCGACGTGGTTCGCTACCGCGAGGCGATCCGCTGGTTCGATTCGGGACCGCTGTTCGGGAAACGTGTCCTCGTCACCCGCGCCCGCGAGCAAGCGTCCGCGCTATCCGAGAAGCTACGATTGCTTGGCGCGGAGCCTATCGAGTTCCCGACCATCCGCATCGAACCACCCGCCGACAGCTACGCTGGGTTGGATGCGGCACTCGGTGCCCTTGCCCCCTACGATTGGTTGGTCTTCACTTCCGCGAATGGCGTTGCCCACACCTTTGACCGGCTGTTTGCCACCGGGCGCGATGCGCGTGTACTCGGTTCGGTGAAAATCGCCGCTATCGGACCGGCGACCGCCGATGCGCTACGCGAGAGGGGGATTCTGGCGGATTTCGTACCGACCGAGTTTGTCGCGGAGGCGGTTGTCGCGCAATTCCCGGAACCCGTCGCCGGGAAGCGGATATTGCTTGCTCGCGCCACCGAGGCGCGGGAAGTGTTGCCGGAAACGTGGCGGGCGCAGGGGGCGACGGTGGATGTGATTGCCGCGTATCAAACGGTGCTGGCGGCGGAAGGTGCGGAGCAGATACGCGAACTTCTCGCGAGCGAGGAACTGGATATTATTACGTTCGCGTCGTCCTCCACGGTGCGCAACTTTGTCGAGGCGATGAACGGAACACCGGTGCCAGCGGGAGTGATTCTTGCCGCTATCGGACCGGTCACCGCCGAGACGTGCCGGGAACTGATTCGCCCGCCTGACTGTATCGCTAATGAATACACCATGGACGGTTTGATTAACGAAATCGTCCGACTTTTAAAGGATCGGTAAAGCCGACATTTACGTGCCGCGAAAGGAGCGGCGACATTAGAGACATGATTAACGGCATGCATCATGTAACGGCGATTGCAAGCGACCCGCAGACAAACATTGATTTCTACAGCGGCGTTCTCGGGTTGAGACTGGTGAAACGAACCATCAATTACGACGACCCCGGCACCTACCATTTCTACTACGGCGATGGTTTAGGGCGACCGGGAACGATCCTGACGTTCTTCCCGATACCAGGCGTGCGGCGGGGGCGAGTCGGGACGGGGCAGGTAGTGACGACTGCGTTATCCATCCCTGTAGGGGCTACGGCGTTCTGGCGCACCCGTTTGGAGAACAAAGGAATCCCGTTCGAGGAGAACGGAGTAGGGATCCTGCTTGCCGACCCCGATGGTTTGCCGCTGATTCTGACGGAAGTGGCAGGCGATACCCGACCCGGCGACAACGGCAAGGGCGATGTGCCGCAAGAGTATGCGATT
The DNA here is from genome assembly GCA_014381035.1 of Armatimonadota bacterium. The sequence continues at coordinate 3,055 of JACMIS010000944.1, read as the reverse complement.
CGCGGGATTGACAGCGTCACGCTTCAGGTGGCTCAGGCTTCACCGACGCTGGAACTACTCACAGAGCGCATGGGGTTCGGTATTTCAAACGAGGGCATGGGACGATTCACCATCGGCGCGGACGTGTCGGGCAACGCCATATATGTTCAGGAAGCGGAAGAGGGAGACGCACATGGTTTGTCTGGGCCGGGCACGGTTCACCATGTCGCGTTCCGGTTGCCGGACGACGACACGCAAACAAAGTGGCGCGACGAACTACTGACCCTCGGCTACCATGTCTCGCCGATCATGGACCGGCAGTATTTTCACTCGATCTATTATCGCGAACCGGGCGGCATCCTGTTTGAACTGGCAACCGATCCGCCCGGCTTCATGGCAGACGGAGAAACGGAAGCGACGCTCGGGCAAAAGTTGCAATTGCCGCAAAGGCTGGAAGCGAAGCGGGAGATGATCGAGGCGCACCTCCCGAACGTGACCATTAACCTACATTCCTAAGCCGGGAATCGGTATATTGATACCGCCCGCGTTGCCACTCTTGATAGAGAATTGCCCCTTGTCAATGTCGGGAGGAATGTTGGTATATTGAGAGCGCACGGCATCGAGCGATTGGTCGGACGCGGTGAAGAACCCTTCGATGTTTTTCGACATCGTGGCGTTATTTTTCTGGTCGGTCAGGAAGGAAAGCACCTCGCTCGCGTCACCCGTCTTTTCTCCGCCCGCGGCGTTGATGCTCTCCACGGCGCGTACCCCTGCCCCCAGTATCTCGGTCATTCCCTTTACGGAACTCGTCAAGCCACCGTTATAGTTACTCGCAAGCGTTGCGCAGGCATTCGGGGGCGATTTCTGCTGGAATATACCCGCCGCCGTGTTCCAGTCCGCGATAACAGCGTTCGTCGCGCGGGTGTCGATTGTCGGTCCGGCGTTCTTCGCGTCCCGCGATGCTTCCTCGGAATCACCTTCCAGAAGCCCCATACTTTTGGTCCCAACCATACCGACCTTGATCAACTCCTGCACGACAAGGAGCATTTGCGCTTCACTTTTCGATTCCAGCGCAAGCCGTCCCGCTTCAAACGTCTTGAGCCAGCGCAGATAGTCGATCACATCTGCAGGCATGGGGTTGGTTTTAGCCGGAGGCGCGCTGACGACGGGGGCATTTGCCGTGCTCGGGGCGGGCGCAGTCAGGAGCGGTGCCTGAACCGTTTGCGCGGGAGGAGCCGACAGAACCGCCGCGCCACCCGTGTTAGGCTTTTTCGCGCCCAACAGCCCGCTGGAAAACCCAAAAATCAGACCGGCAATAATCACTAGTGCGGTGCCCCCCCCTATCGCGATTGCCATACGCTTCTTATTTTCGGCATCGGGGTTGGGAGCGTACTGGTTACCTTGCGCCGTGAACGCCGTCGTTGTACCGAGATCGGCACCGTTGAACGTGCTGGTACGACTAAAGCCCTGGGTTACATTCGGGTTCGCACCGTTTTGTGCCGCGCCCACGCTCTGCGGTGCGGGTGGAGCAGACTCCGCCCCGCAGACGGAGCAGAACCGGGCATGAGGTGCAAAAGTACTACCACATTTCAAACATCGAGTCATGGAGTCTGTATCCTAATATCGCGGGCATGAGTGCGACGAGTCGCACGAGAATATAACGTTATTTTACCGCAATTCGTTTCCGCCCGCGTGTGAGTTTTCACCATCAGGTATTGGGTTGTTAGGTGATTGGGTAGTTAGGATTGCAGGAAACTTCCAACCACCTAATCACTTGATAACCTAACGACCCAATAACCTAAATCGTTTGCCAGGAGCGGTTGGTAGAGGAGTTGCTGACGGCTTCGAGCACACGCTGGCAGTTCAAACCGTCCACGAAGTCCGGGTGCGTTTGTCGACCAGCGGCGAAGTCAGCTAAAACGTCGCGCATGAGGTTCACGAACGTGTGCTCGTAGCCGATAATATGTCCGACGGGCCAGTAGTTCGCCGTGTACGGATGGACGCTGTCCGTGGTCTGGATCGTGCGGAAGCCGCGCAGTTCGGCGGGGTCTTCGTGGTTGTAGTATTCCAGTTCGTTCATGCGCTCCATGTTGAACACAATCGAGCCTCGGGATCCGTTGATCTCGAACTTGTTGTGATTCTTGCGTCCTGCCGCCATTCGGGTCGCCTCGAATGTCCCGACCGCGCCGTTCTGGAACCGCGCCAGAAAGATGGAGGAGTCGTCAACCGTGACTTCGCCCATCTCCTCGGAAGCACGTCCGCCCAATCGGTCGTCGGACTCGGCAAGGAGGGGGCGTTGCTTGATGAACGTGTCCAGCATTCCGGAAACTTCCGTTATCGGACCGACCAGATAATGCGCCAAGTCAATCGAATGGGCGACAAGGTCGCCGTGCGAACCGGAACCCGCGACATCTCCCTGCAATCGCCATACGAGCGGCATCTTGGGGTCAACAATCCAATCTTGCAGGTACACGCTGCGCCAGTGGTAGATTTTGCCCAGCACGCCGTCCTCGATCATTTTCCGGGCGAGGCGCACTGCCGGAACGAAACGGTAGTTGAAACAAACGGCGTTCAGAACGTTGTTATCTTTGACTGCCTTGACCATCGGCTCGACATTGGCGACCGAGTTTGCCAGGGGTTTCTCGCAGATCACCATCTTGCCCGCTTCCGCCGCCTTGATCGCGATGTCTACATGACTGTTGCCAGGAGTGACGATGTCGATCAGGTCAATGTCGTCTCGTGCGATTAATGCGTGATAGTCGGTTTCATAGGATTCAAAGCCGAACTTCTCCGCCGCCGATTTGACTTTTTCTTCGCTCCGACCGCAGAGCGCGGTGAGTACCGGTTCGAATTCGATTTCGGGAAAGAACTTACCCACCTGTCGGTACGCGTTGCTGTGCGCTTTCCCCATGAACTGATAGCCGACCAGACCGATACGAATAGGACGTTTTGCCGCCATAATTCTCCTATGCTCCTTTGCGAGTCCAACGAAGTTTTTTGATTTCCCCAAATACTACGTCGCGTTGGGGGAATTTTCCTTCTCTTTGTTTCTTTTGTTTGTCCTTCGCGGACTGCG
>JACMIS010000943.1 GCA_014381035.1 Armatimonadota bacterium | reverse complement strand
TTTTGTCGCATGGGCTGAATTTGTCTGTCTTCGAAGGACACTGAAGTAACAAGCGCAACTGATGGTAATATAAGCTACCAATTACTCAAATCAGGAGCGAAATCCTCCCATATCCGTAAGGATACCGGAGGCTCTATGTAACATCTTCGGAAGAAGAAAATAATTCCCGCATAACATCCCGCTTCTTGCTAACGTTTCGCAAACGCTTCCTTGTTACCCTTTGTCTGACAGTCTCCTGTTCAAAAAATTCAAGGAGACTCCGGGAGGATCGTCTAATGAGCGAGACCATCGCAGATGCCGCAAAAGGCATCGTACCATCAGGGAGCGTTATAGCATATGCAGGAACGGTCGAAGGGGATAGTGTAGACGCAACCCCGCAGGAACCCGTCATGGTCGTGAACGGCTGGCTACTATGTAATGGGGCGGAACTGCCGAACAAAGAACCATTCCGCGAACTGTTCGCCGCCATCCAATTCGCGCATGGCAGGGGTGCTGGGACAAACTTTAGAGTACCCGACTACCAGGGACGTTTTCTGCGCGGCGTGGACCGTGGCGCGACAAACGATCCCGAGGCTACGGCACGCCTGACCCCGCAAAGCGGAAGCGGCAACAATGGGGATCGAGTGGGCTCGTTGCAGGCAGACGCGACACACCTGCCCCGCTCCCCGTTTCAGACCGACACGCACGCCGGGCATCAGCACGGCGATCCGACATGGAACGGCGGACCGGGACCGTTCGAACTCGCAACGCAGTTTCGCGGTCCCGGCGGGTTCGACTACGGAACGGAATCCGCGCCGACGACGGTGGGCGGAAGCCATTCCCATATCGTGAACGGGGGCGGTGATTCGGAAACACGTCCGAAAAATGTTTATGTCAACTGGTTGATTAAGCTGTAGAGGTCATCACGGCTTCATACGACTCCCGACCAAGAGGTGCCGCCAGAACTTTCTTCATGGTCGAGAGACGCTTGAAACGTATAGTCATTTTTTCAGTCGCGAAAAGGTATCTACAGGTAAAGCAGGGAACCTTTACGATGTAATGTCATGGCGCATCGAATTATTAGGAGCCCCCCGCATCCGTCATGGGCAGATGGTTATCGACCGGTTTCGTACACAGAAAGGGATTTTACTCTTAGCGTATCTCGGAAGTCCGCTACACCGTGTCCATTCACGGGAAGAACTCGCCGAGGTGCTCTGGCCCGAGGAAGACCCCGAGCGGCAACGAGGGCGTCTCCGGTACGAACTGTCTGTTCTTCGGAAGGCGACCTGGCCTGGGTTGTTTCACACGCCTGACAACGTGCAGATCGCGCTATCGTCCGATGTGACGTGCGATGTCGCGGAGTTCGAAAGCGCGTTACGGGCGGCAGCCCGGGCGACGGGTCCGTCTGCGCGGTTGCCCTATCTGGAAGCCGCGGTCGCTTTGTATCGTGATGACCTTCTCCCGGGGTCATTCGAGGATTGGGTGCTTCAGGAAAGGGAGCGTCTGCGCGAACGACTGGCCGACACCCTGTTACAACTGTATCGTTGCCTCGACATGATCGGGATGCCGGAAGCGGCACGACTGTACCGAACAGAACTGGAACGCCGCTTTCCGGAAAGAGACGATCTCCTAACTCCGAGCAGCGTGGGAGTGCCCCGGAGACAAGATGCGGGTGATACCCGTCCCGGGCGCGGCGAAGAGGGATTCCACGGCCGGGACGAAGAGTTGCGGAAGGTTCGTACGTGGATAAAGGAGAAAACAGGACGATTATTGATCATACGCGGGTTGGGGGGCATCGGGAAAACGCGGTTGGTCCGGGAAGCAGTCCATACCGTGGGGGCGTTGAAGGAAGGAATAACGCCCCTTTTCCTTTCCCTGGCATCCGTGACCGACGCGGCGCGACTATGGGAAACGCTGGCTTCGGAACTGAGTGTGGGACGTACCGATGATGACCTCGCTTCAGAAACCGAGGAGCCGCGTGATATCGTGCTTTCCCGATTACGAGAGTCTACGGAAACGGTCCCCCTGCTTATACTGGATAATTTCGAGCAGATCGCCGGGGGGGACATGGTTCTTGAGGACCTACTAAGCCAGTGCTCCCGATTACGATGTTTGGTGACATCCCGGATTCAACTGAATCGGACTGGGGTGGAGGAACTGCTCCTCCTGCCCTTGCCGGAAGGGGTGGCACTCGCTCTGTTTCTGGATCGTGCGCGTGCCGTACGACCGGGTTTTGCCTTAACTGTCGCCGGTTCGTCACGGGAAGGTGCGGTCAATGTATCGTCCTCGGGAAGCATCGCACAGGGGGCGACGGAGATTACCGAGATCTGCCGCCTTCTGGAAGGGATCCCGCTTGCCATCGAGTTGGCAGCGACTCGTGTTGCGGATTTAGGGGCTGCTGAAATCAAAGGGCAACTCATGCACCGGTTGCGTTTCCTTGCCACACGGCAAACCCAGGGGGACGAGAGGCACGCCAGTCTGCAGTCGGCACTGGAATGGAGCCTTGATCTGTTCGCACCGGAGTTGCAAACGGTGTTTAGCCGATTGTGTCTGTTGCAGGGAACATTCAGCCTTACAGCGGCGGAAGCAGTGTGTGAAGAAAAAGAGAGTGCGCGGATGCCGGTGGTGAACGCCCTGGAAGATCTTCGAAGGCATTCCTTTGTCACCGTGTTGTTTGACGGAGATACGGCACCCTTTCGAACGGGCGAGACGGTGCGATGGCAGTTTCTGACAACGGCGAGGACGATGTGACGGACGCCAACATCGCGCTCCGTGTCAATATCCGCCCCGGTCGCCAGTCGTTCACGCGCACCATCAATGTGATGAATCTGGGCTTCGGGGTGCAACATGATGCGGACGCGAAGGATAGACTGACGCAACTATTCCTGACGGGCGATCTGTTCCTGCCGGTGGAAAAACCGTTGCTGGGTTTTATTGGGTCCCAACTGATCACGGTTTCACCGATATACCAGTTCAGCAGGAAGACGATAGAGGGTGAGGCGGACCCCGAGACTGGGGTGAAACCGACTTCGGTGACAAACGTGGATGGTTTGACCGGCTTGATCCAGTGGGAACCGGAACTCCGGTTCGGCAATCTAATCACCGGTCAATATCTGCCACGAAAAGCGATGGTAAATCAGAAAGACCTGCGATTTTATGTTTTACCTCGTCTCGCGGCGGAATTTAGTTCCATCGCTCGCGAATCAGCGAGCGCGACCAATAAGAACGTCAACTACTTGCGGTACGACTTTCTTGCCGGACTCGCTTACCAATCGGTGACGTTGCAGTATGTACACCATAGCTACCGTCCGCTAAACTCGGGGTTCAACGATCATTCCTACGAGACGGTAGCATTGACCATTCCATTGAATCCACAAAAGACCTTCTCTCTGGTCACGGAATACCAGAATGGCGAGAAATCTCCCGAATTCCAGCGCACGAAAGAGTGGACGGTGGGTCTCGGAGCGAAGTTCTAAGTGTGGCTACTCGCCTTACTGCTTCGTGCTAAGGGCGGGCGGTCTGGTTTACAGCGATTATTGGCGGAGCCGGGATAGAACAACGCCGACGATAGACAGGAAGTATTTCCCGCGACTCACTCTAGAGAGTAATCAGCCCTCGCTTGAGGGCTATTATCACCGCTTCGGTTCGGTCGCGTGCGTTAAGCTTCGTCAGAATATTGTTGACGTGGGTCTTGACGGTCCCTTCCGTGATAAAAAGTTCGGTTCCTGTCTGATGGTTCGTTTTCCCGGTCGCGATCAATTTGAGCACCTCGGTCTCACGGGGTGTTAGATCATTGCCGTTCATTCGTTCGATCAGTTTGGCGGTCAACTCCGGCGGGATCCGGCGCTGTCCGGCGGAGACTGCCGTAATCGCTTCATAAAGCTCGTCGGCTGTAGCCCCTTTCAGGCTGTATCCGCGTGCGCCGGCTTGCAACCCCTTGTAAACATATTCGTCCCCGTCGAAAGATGTCAGCACCAAGATACGCGCCCCGGAGTTAATGGCGCGTATCTGTGCAATCGCCTCCAGCCCATCCATTATCGGCATACGGAGGTCCATGAGGACTATATCCGGGCGGTGTTCCCGGTAGGCACGTACTGCTTCCGCTCCGTTCGTGGCTTCCGCGACCACCTTCATCTGAGGGTTACGGCTGATAAGTGACGTAAGCCCGGCTCGGACGAGATAATGGTCATCCGCGATAAGGATACGTATCAGCTTGCCCGCTGAACTCTCCGCGCTCTCGTCCACGTCGGAGTTATTTAGTGTCATTAGATGTAGTATGCCTTCCCACGTAAAGACAGTGAATCAGGATATCGCAACCAATCTGGCTATGATAGATTACGCATCGTGATTACCGGAACGAGCACCATGATTGTGTCTGCGGTTAGGAACGAACTCCAGTCGCAGTGTGTCGCTATGGTTCAAGGAACCCGGTGACAGAGGTATTGTGATCCGCACCCGAGTCCCTTTACCGATCTGAGTGGTCAAGTGCATGTCACCCTGTAACGACTCGACCCTGCCGCGCATTCCGATCAATCCGAAACCGCTCCCATCGGGTCGCGGTTTCGACAGGCGAAGAGTCTTATCGAACCCACACCCGTTGTCAGAAACGGTGAGTCGCATCTCGGAATTTTGGAACGACAACACGATGCGGACCCGGGTCGCGTTCGCATGTCGAGCTACGTTCGTCAGAACTTCCGCAAGCACTTGATTCAGTTCGCGGGACACATTCTGCGGAACCTCCACTTCTTCACCGATCACCTCGAAATGGATTGTTGTCCGGTGGCTGACCGGAGCCAACGCGAGCCGAGCCGTAACCCGGGCACGTTGCGTGAAACTTTCCTCTTCAACGGCGGAGATGGTGTCGTTTGCATCCCCTGCCTCGGTATCGTGCAGGTGCCACATAGTCGTGCGCAACTGCTCCATCAAGCGGCGCGTCATTCGTGATGCGAGCTGGACGTGATGCTGCGCCTCCGACGAATCGCCGACGACATTTTCCCGGTCGAAGTCCGACGCCAATAAGGATAGACTGGCGTTCTGAAGTTGCAGGACCGCGCCGGTCGCATCCTGAACCATCGTATCGTGTAGTTCACGCGCGATACGCCGTTGTTCATCGAGCCGCGCCTTGCGTTGCAACTCTTCGGCAGAGCGTAGCATTCGGACGCTATAGATGATTGCGTCCGCGGCGAATTGCAACGCAGCCATTTCCATCTCCGAATAGCAAACCTCCTCCCGATGGCGGAGGATGACAAAACCCGTTTTTCTGTCGCGACAGGTGCTGTATAAGACGAAAATAGAACTCCCGTCGGCGTCCCGGTACCGGATAGGCGTGGGAATTGAGTTGGGGCGGCGGTACCGGTGCATATGCAGAAGCACGGCGCGGGGCAGGGCTTCAAAACCCTTTCCTGGCATATGATAGGAGTCCGTAGAGCGGAACGAGAGGAGCTCGGTCAAGGCGGCAGCCACATCGTACATCCAGACCGACGCATGAATACAGGACGATCCGGGGCGGATCGTCATGAGGCGACTGAGCATCTGGTCGGCGAAGGTGACCAACTCGCCGGTTACCGGGCTCGTGCGCGGCGACGAGTCCGTTGTGCGCGGCGAGCGGCGAGCCGTTTTTTCCCGGCGATGTTGCAAAGAGTTCAAAGATAGCGGAAAACACCGACGTGATTTCATCGGTACATGAGACGATCCAGACAGCAATACTTGTGATGACGTTTCCTGCATTGGGAAACCTCCTGTTTTGTACGAGATTTTGAGTGATAGGGACTATGTTGATCAAATCGCTTCGATTTGTTATTCGGCTGTGTTTATATCGGGGATATACCCTTCCAATTGATGCGTCGTTGACACAGGGAAGTGTCTCGGCTAATGTGACTGGTCCTACGCCGCGACCGGGAACTGTGCGTGACATAGGTTTCTACGGATCGTGCCCTGTCCAATCTCGATAATAAATCGTTTTATCAGCCCCGAATGTTTGGTTTTGATGACCGGTTCAGGGATTTAATTGCAGATGAATAATACTGCACCACTAATTATCCAAAAAACTTGTGCGTACAAGCAAGCAAGTAATTATACCTGGTATTACGGAAAACGAAACAAAATGTTATGGGTTGTATCGGGGGGGCAGATCGATGGCGGGTCCTAAAGCCGTCGGGTGATATGTTCGATGACATTTCGCGACAGCGGTGGATGGGTATTGGCACGACAATACGGTCCGGACCACCGCGGCGAAAAACGAATGCGAGAATGTGCTGCTCTGTTTTGGGAGGCGGCATGACATCTGAGACATTTCAAAAAGAATAGCCCCGACATTTAAACGCACCGCCTTCGGGAATGTTCGCGGCTGCGCACCAGGCGCAACCAGAAGTCATCCCGAATTATTGCAGGCATATCGGTAAATATGCCTGGTTTGTTCCCAGTCGAGCCGCCAGCACATCGTATTTAGGAGAAATCACCAAGTAGAAAGAACGGATTGGGCGGGTACTGAATGGATGGACGAAAAATCCTGTCCTGATTTTGAACCGCTATTTACGGCTCGTCTTCATGCTATCACGCCGAATATGATTTTTTTATCTATCGAAAGTTATAAATATGATTCGCTCTTCGTGCCGATACTGCAAGATTCGCGCCAATGCTACAATCTTCCCAGCAAGCGACCGCAAGTAAGCGGGTAGACACTTCCCGGAGGGTAACCTCCTCGCACACCAGTGACAACGGCAGAATCGAGGTTTCTTCATGCACAGTATCGGAAAAGGGGCGAGCATTCCTGGCTCTCAAGAGTATCGAATCAGCACTTTTCAATCGGCGGAGAGTAGCACGAACCACGGTGCAAAGATAGCTCGTTACCTACTGGTGAAGCGGGCGGCAGATATAATCATCGCTGGCGTTCTTCTCGTTTCACTTTTCCCACTGTTTGCAATCATCGCTGCTTTAATATATGCCTACGACCGCAAAGCTATCTTTTATTGGCAGCTGCGTGTCGGGCAAGACGGTAGACTATTCCGCTTCTATAAATTCCGCTCCATGGTCGTCAACGCCGACGCGATCAAAGCGAGTTTGCTGTCGCGGAATGAGGCCACTGGTCCTATCTTTAAAATGAAGGATGATCCGCGCATTACGCCTGTCGGGCGGATCCTGCGTCGCTACTCTCTGGATGAACTGCCCCAACTGGTCAGCGTTTTCATCGGTGACATGAGCCTGGTCGGACCTCGCCCGCATCTCCCCAGCGAAATCGCGGCATGCCCCCACTACCCGATGGAAAGATTATCGGTTCCGCCAGGGCTGATCTGCCTGCGCGAAGTGCGCGGTCGGTCCTTGATGAGCTTTGATCGCTGGCTGGACAGCGACCTGGAGTACATCCGAACGCGCAGCACATCCACGGACTTTTCTATCTTACTCCGGGTATTCCGGGCGGTCGTACAGGCGGAAGGAGCGTACTAACGATGTCTACTTTGCGTGCAGTTCAGCCAACATCGGCTCTGCCGAATATTTCCCAAGCCGGTCACCGAGCGACTGTAGGGCGCACCTGTATAACGGTCGCGGGAATACCGTTCGACGATGTAACGATGCAGGAAGCCGTCCAGGAGATAGCGTGGATGGCGGAACAGACCGACCGCGCCCGACATATCTGCACGGGCAACCTGGATCATCTGGTGATACTGGAAAATGACCCCGTGTTCCGCACCGCGTATGAGACCGCCGACCTCGTCCTCGCCGACGGCATGCCCATCGTCTGGCTCTCTCACCTGCAAAATAAGAAGCAGCAACAACTCCGGGAGCGTGTCACCGGGAGCGATCTATTCTGGGAACTCGGTCGGGTATCCGCACAAAAGGGAGCGCGGCTGTTCTTTCTGGGCGGTGCGCCCGGCGCGGCAGTGCGTGCCGCCGACGCCGTTCGGCAAAAATACCCGCTTGCGTGCATCGCCGGGACCTACTGCCCTTCGTTTGAAGCATTCGGAACGCCCGAAGAGGAGGAGCGGATTACCGAGGAGATTCGGAACGCCCGCCCGGACATTCTTCTGGTCGGTCTCGGTGCCCCCAAACAGGAAAAATGGATCCTGCAAAACAAGGAGCGGCTCGGTATTCCGGTCAGCATCGGCGTCGGCGGTTCCTTCGAGATGGCATCCGGGCTACAACGACGGGCACCGGTTTGGATGCAACACGCCGGTCTGGAATGGTGTTACCGGATGGGGCAGGAGCCAGGGCGGCTGACCAAGCGGTACCTGGGACGCGATCTTCCCTTTCTCATGCATCTTTTGACCCGTGGCAAACGTGGGTCATCCTCCCCCCATTTTCAAAGGCGGTCTGGATGAGTACCCCACAGATTTCGGTGGTCGTGCCCACCTACAACCGGTGTGACTCGCTGAGAGTGACGCTGGCAGGGTTAGCACGGCAGGATTTCACCGGGAGTTGGGAACTGATCGTGGTTTCCGATGGTTCTACGGACGGCACAAAGCGGGTGATGGACGAGTTCGCCCGGTCGGTTTCCTTCCCTGTCCGTTTCATCCAACAGTCGAACGCCGGTCCCGCACGGGCGCGGAACCGGGGGGTGTCGGCGGCGCGCGGGGAAGTCATTGTCTTCCTGGATGACGACGTAGAACCGGCACCCACTTTCGTATCGCATCACGCGTCAGGACATGCCGGGGAGTCCCGGATGGCGGTCATCGGTCCCATGCTCCCCGACCCCAAGCAGCGGTCCGCCGAACCGGTCTGGATCGGGTGGGAGCACGCCATGCTGGGAAAGCAATATGCCGCGTGGCGTACCGGGCTGTGGGAGGGGGTCGGGGCGCACCACTTCTATAGCGGCAATGCTTCCGTCCGGCGCGAACATCTTGAGGCAATCGGGGGGTTCAACGAGACGTTCGGTCGCCAGGAAGATGTCGAGCTCGCCGGACGATTGGAGAAGGAGTGCGGTATCCGCTTCCGTTTTGATGCGGAGGCTGTCGGCATCCACCGACCCGTGCGCAGTTTCGCGGGCTGGCTGAAAATACCATTCGCTTACGGTTCGCTGGACGTAACCCGGGCTCACGCGGACGGCGGGCGCACCTGGGAGCGCATACAGCACGGTTACCACGACCGGAACCGAACGACCCGTTTCGTCGCAGACCTCTGCCTCCGAGTACCCTTTCTGAGCGGACCGATCCGCTCGGCACTGCTCTTCGGAGCGAAAGCCGCTTACAAGGCGGAAAAAGATTCAGTCGCCTTCGCCATGCTTTCTGCGATCTACAACGTTCGCTATCTGGAAGGCGTCGCGAAGGCAATCGGCGGCGGGAGCGCGCTCCATCGCGTCCTGTTCCCGGCAACGGCACACGAGATCAACACCGCAGTGCCCGAACAACAGTCCGCGGAGGTTTTTTGATGCAAAACGAATCAAAGGCTTTATCCGTCGTTTGTGTCCAGATCGCAAACGGCTACTCACCGGAGTTTCGCGTGTGGGACATGGTTTCGCGCTCCGACACTTCGCAACTGAAGGCGACGGTGCTTTATAACTACTGGGGCGCGGCGCAGGGCGACGCGCCGCGTTTCGCCGCACGACAAAACCGCGCACTGGCACCGACAATGCACCCCGTTGATTTCGGCTGGCGCTCTATCGCGGCGGGGCGGTCCCTGCCGGATCGAGCAATTCCTTATTTACGCCTCGCCGCATCGCTTCCGAAGGCGTTGAAGTTAGCGAGAGAAGCGCGACCCGATGTCCTCTATTCCTCGCAGCAGTTGTGGGATTGCCGCGTCGCTACTTTTCTTGCGAAACGGTTAAAGGTCCCGCAAGTGATCCATCTGCATTATCATGTCGGGCCGTGGCTTCACAAGCCGGTCCTGGATCGCCTGCGCACTTGCGACCATGTTGTCACGGTGAGCGAATTCATCCGGGAGGAAGCACTGCGACATGGGGTCGCGTCCGACCGGGTGACCGCGATCCTGAACACAGCCGACCCCCTCACAGAGCCGCCTTCCGGTTCCCGGGAAGCCGTCCGCGCGGAACTCGGAATCGCGCCAGACGCACCGTTCTGGGGAAACATTTCACGCCTGGACCCCCAAAAGGGACAGGGGGATATTTTGAAGGCCTTCGCGCGAGTCGTTGCGCAATTCCCGGCGGCACGGCTACTCATCGTCGGCACGGAAACACCCTGGGAACCCGGCTACCGAAATCGTCTGGAAGCGATGGCGAAAGAACTGGGGATCGAAAAGCAGGTGATCTTCGCGGGCTTCCGCTCCGACGTTCCGCGTCTGCTCGCCGCACTGGATGGCTTCATTCACCCGTCGCTCAAAGAGCCCTGCGCACTCGCGCTGATCGAGGCGTCGCAGGCTGGTTTGCCGACGATTGCTTACGCAGATGGGGGGACGCCGGAGATCGTGAAACACGGTGTCACCGGTTTGTTGCCATCAATAGAAACGGGTCCGGCGGGGCTTGCTGAGGCGTGGGCGAAACTCATCGCCGATCCCAAAGCCGCTCAGGGGATGGGCAAGGCGGCAGAAAGCCGGATGCGATCCGCCCCGTTCGTGCCGGAGTTCGCGGCGCGATCTTTCCTGGAAACGTTGCAGCAAGCCGCCCGCATCCCGTCACCATCGGCGGGGAATGCCGCGCCGATCTGGGGGGCAGCATCATGAGCGGCATCCTCGTATCTACCGTGATTCCGACGCGAAACCGTGGTGGCTTATTGCCGGGGGCGGTTCGCTCCGCGTTGGAGCAGGAAGATGCACGCGGCGATGCCATTTCACAGGAAATCATCATCGCGGATGACGCTTCTACCGATGATACGCCCTCTGTTGCCACAGCACTCGTGCGCGAACACCCGTACCAGGTGTCCTATCGCCGGGTCTGCACCGGGACCCCCGGCGGCACCCGCAATGCGGGCGCACGCTTCGCACGCGGGCGGTATCTCGCCTTCCTTGACGACGACGATGTCTGGTTGCCAGAGCGTCTTACCAAAGCACTGACTGTTTTCGCAACGGCACCAGATTCCGGGTTTGTTTATGGGCAAGCCACCCCGACCGACGATTGTTTGCAACCCTCCGGCGATGCCCGGCTGGATTTCCCCGCGTTACCACTCGCGCAAGGACATCCGGTCGGCGCGTTCATGTCCGCCCCGCCGCACCTGAACGCGACATTGTTTCGGCGTGATATTTTCGAGGAGGTCGGCGGGTTCGACCGGACGCTGTCGGGTTTCGAGGACGCCGACCTCCTGATCCGCATCGTGCGACGTTATCCGTGCGTGGCCATACAAGAGCCGCTCTCCTTGATGCGGTTTCACACGGACGGCTTGAACAATGGGGCGAAGATATGGCAACGCTACCAGGACGAGACGCGGGCACGTCGCTTTCATCTGTCTGTGCGCGATTCCTACCGCCCGAGACTGACCGAGCGCATCCGGTTGACGCTCCGGTACCGTGGCTGGTACGTGCATCGTTTTTTGCAGGGCGTGGCGAAGGCGACGCGCCGCGAGGACGCCCGGGATTCGATCCGCTATGCGTTGCTTGCCTCGCCCATCCATGCGCTGAAAAGCCCGCTACTGTGGCGGGGGCTACAAATGAAAGGCGTCGGGCAATGAAGCATAACTTCGCGTTCGTGCTGGACCAGCAAGTCGGGCTTCGTACCCAGTCGCTTAACATCGAGCGCGTGGTACGCGGGGACGATTCCATCCTGCCGACGTTCGTTCCGGTACGCTACGCCTCTGCGGAGTTGCCGCTTCTCGCCCGTCTACCTTGCGTGCCGAAAAATGTCAGCGGGACTATGGCGGGGATCCGGGAAATCCGTAGCGGCTTGGTCGGGAAGAAACAGGATGGGGTGCTGTGGGCGACCTGGGCGGCGAAGTCGGTCCCCGATCTGGTCTCTTCCGCACCCGCCTGCCTCCTTATGGACATGACCCCGGTGCAGATGGAACGTATGGGGGCACTATATGGTTACAGCCAATCTCGCGCGGCGTTCCTGGGAGGGTGGAAACGGCGTGCGACCGCACGGCTATACCAACAGTCAGCGCACCTGTTCGCCTGGAGCGAATGGGTCGCCCAAAGTTTGCGCGACGATTACGGGGTATCTGACGAAAAGATAACCACGGTCGCGCCGGGGGTGGATGTTTCGCTATTTCGTCCCACGCCGGAGCAGAAGCCGGGCGACGGAGTCGTGCGTCTGCTCTTCGTGGGCGGGGATTTCGAGCGTAAAGGGGGCGACATGCTTCTGCGTTGGGCGCGACAAACGCGAACAACCATCCCCTGGGAACTGCATCTGGTGACCCGCGACGTCCAGACCGACCTACCCGCCGGTGTTTTCGCGCATTACGGCATTACCAACAACAGCCCGGAACTGGTGCGCTTGTACCAGCGCAGTGATCTATTCGTCCTGCCGACCCGCGCCGACTGCTATTCGCTGGTCGCCATCGAAGCGATGGCGTCGGGCTTGCCGGTGGTCTGCACCGATCTCGGGGGCATCCCTGAGATCGTCGCCGAAGGGGAGACGGGGATGCTGATCCCGCCCGACAACTTCGACGAACTCGCGATGCGTCTGGATTGCCTGGTCGAGTCGCCCAATCTCCGCGCACGGATGAGCCAGGCGGCACGAGCACGCGCTCTGTCATGTTTCGACGCGGGGCATAATATCGGGCACATCCTGACACGGATGCGCAAGGAGGTCGCCGCATGAACATCGGTTTCGCCATGGAGTACTCGCTCGGACACACTACGCACGCCAATAACCTCAAGCAGTTCGTCCGCGACGGGGGGAGCCGCGTCGTCTGCCCGTTTTTTGTGGATGTGCCGTTCGAGAACACTCCGGTGGGAATGCTGGCGCGTCTCCCCGGCGTCCGCTCCAACTGGTCGCTACGGGCTTCCCTCGGGGCGTACCTCGCCATGCGTAAATCGGCGCGCGGGTTGGACGCCGCACTGTTCCACACCCAGGTGACTTCGCTGTTGTCTGCCGGGTTGATGCGCCGTCTGCCCTCCGTGATTTCGCTGGACGCGACCCCGTTACAGTACGACCAGATCGGTGCCCACTACGGTCATACAGTCTCGAGCAATGCTTCCCTCGAAGCACTGAAAAAACGCATCACCGAACGGGCACTCGGTGCGGCAAGGCATCTCGTTACGTGGTCCGAATGGGCGAAAGGTTCGCTGGTACGCGACTACGGCGTCCTTTCGCAAAAAGTGACTGTGATCCCGCCGGGAATCGATCTGGGGCGGTGGCACTCCCCGAATAAAATGAAGCGCGGCGGGCAGCCAGTAAATTTACTCTTCGTGGGCGGGGATTTCGAGCGCAAAGGGGGCGATACGGTCCTCCGCGCTCTTACCGACCATCTCCCGAGCCATGTTTCGGCGCACCTGCATGTCGTCACCCGGAGCGAGGTGCGTGTGCCCCCCGGTGCTCCCGTGACGGTTCACCGGGGGTTAGGTCCCAACTGCGACGCCCTGCGCCGATTGTATGCGGAAGCGGACGTGTTCGTCTTCCCCACCCGCGCCGATTGTTTGCCGCTGGCAGTCCTGGAGGCGATGGCGTCCGGTCTGCCGGTGATCACGACCGATGTCGGCGCACTCTCCGAGGCAGTCGGGCACGGCGAGGCAGGGCTCGTTGTCGCGCCGGACGACCCGGCGTCGCTCTCGGACGCGATAGCCATTCTCGCTTCGTCGCCCGATCTGCGGGAGCGTTATAGCCTGCGGGCGCGGCAAATCGCCGAGCAACGGTTCGACGGCGCGAAGAACTACGCCCGGTTGGTTGCGTTACTGGCGGGTACCGCGGAACGGAAAAACTGATGAAAACATTGCTGTTGATTCCCAGCGTGCTCAAGACCGGCGTGGAGAACGCCGTGCAAATCGGCGAGCACCCGCGGATGGACTACCACGCCCTCGCCAGCGATCTGCGCCGGGGGCACGGACAGGCGGATCTTGTCGGTTACGCGGAGGTGGATGCCGAGAAACACCCGCTCGTCCGCATCGCGCGCAGGGCGTTAGGGCGGGACGCCGCGCTCGCCGTGATCGGATTCTTGCGCGGCGCGAAGTACGACGCTATTTTTACCAACGGTGAGAATGTGGCGATACCGCTCGCCCTGCTCCTGCGCGGCAGGCGACAACGCCCCGCCCACGTAACCATCGGGCATCGACCGTCGACGGGAAAGAAGCGGGTCTTTTTCCGGTCGCTCCGCGTACATGACCAGATCGACAGCATGTTGCTCTACGCGACGACGCAACATGAATTCGCGCGAAGCCATCTCGGCATTCTGCAGCGTAAGTTGCGGCGCATCGAGTTCCATGCCGACGAGCAGTTTTTCAAGCCATGTCCGCAGATGCCGGTAAATCCGGTGCAGATTTGTGCCGCGGGTCTCGAATGGCGTGATTATCCGACGCTGATTTCGGCGATGGAGTCCTTGCCGGACCTGCGACTCCGGATCGCTGCCGCGTCGCCCTGGTCGAAGCACCGCAACGAAACCGAGACGCGGACGTTGCCGCCTAACGTTTCCGCGAAACGCTACGCTTATAACGAGCTTCGCGAACTTTATGCCACATCCGCTATCGTCGCCGTGCCGCTGTACGAGAACGATTTCCAGGCCGGGGTGACCACGCTCCTGGAAGCGATGGCGATGGGCAAAGCGGTCATTGTCACGCGGACGACCGGCCAGACCGACATCATCACCGACGGCGTCAACGGTCTGTGTGTCCCGGTCGGCGATGTGGACGCCTGGTGCAAAGCGATCCGGCGTCTGCAAAGCGACGTCGCCCTGCGCACCCAACTCGGAACCAACGCCCTGCGATGGGTGCGTGAGCACGCGACTCTGAATCGCTGGAGCGGTGAAATAACCGCCGCACTGCGGGACGCGACCGCGCTATCTGGTCGCTCCAGCGGAATGCCGGGGCATCCCAGCCGAGTGTCGCCCGATAGCATGTCTGACTCGAACTTACAAAGGAGTTTATCTCAATGAAACGATTCGCTGTCGGCGCGATGGTTGTCGCGCTTATCTGTTCGATAATTGCCAATGTCCTGTTGTATATGCGCTATGCGGGCAGCCGCCCTTTGATGACGATGGCGGGACTGGTAGTTACCCGACAAGACTATAAAGAAGCCCTGGAGCGACAACACGGCAAGCCAGTATTGCGCAAACTGGTGATGGCGCGGCTTGTGGAGCGTGAAGCCCGGTCGAAAGGGGTTTTGCCGACGAATGCCGAGGTGGATGCCCGACTGACCGACATGGAGCGTAATGCCCCGACCCTGATGGCTCGTGCG
>JACMIS010000942.1 GCA_014381035.1 Armatimonadota bacterium | reverse complement strand
GCACTGGCGCGGGGATGGGTACCGGCAACTTCGACTGGGTGACGGTCGAGAACAATATCGTGCGTAATAACTGCTGGACGATGATCTATGCCGGTTCGGGAATCTCGATCCTGGGCACGAAGAATTTTGATGCGACCGACAACGTATACAAAACACTGGTGCGTAACAATGTCAGTAGCGGCAACCGGTGCTATGAGAAGTGGGGACATGTCAAGAAGATCTCCGACGGCAACGGGATCATCGTCGACAGTAACTACTACCCGAAAAAGAACCAGGCGTATCTGGGTCGGACGCTGATCCAGAACAACGTGTCGTTCAACAACGGCGGGTCCGGGATTCACGCCTTCCGTGCTCACCGCGTTGACATTATTAACAACACGGCGTATTACAACGGCGCGTCGCCCGAACTGGGCTGGGGGCAGATCTTCGTGCAACTCACCGACGACATGAAGATGATGAACAATATTCTGGTTTCGCGCCCCGGTCAGCCCATCAACTCCGTCGGCAAGGACGGCGGCGACCAGAACAGCAAGAACGTCACCCGCTCGCACAACGTCTATTTCGGCGGACTGGCTCCGAAACTGACCGGCGAAGGAGATATGGTCGCCGACCCGATGTTCGTGAATGCCTCCACGGATCACAAGGTCGCCGATTTCCACGTCAAACCCGGTAGCCCGGCACTCAAATCGGGATGGCAGGGGGCGATACTGCCCATTCTTGACCTGGATGGCAACCCACGTCCGGTAGCCATCGCGCCGGACCGGGGGGCGTACCAACTCGGATCGGCACCGGCACGAATCGTTTCCGGAAAGTAATCGAAACCGATAAACATTCCGACGTATATCCCCTGATGCGCGATGTCACGTGCGGTCATTCGTCGGAATCGCGGGTCCGAATTTGACCACGCAAGAAACCTAATGCTATGCAACATGATACTCCGTCACGCCTCCGCCTGGAGCGTCCTTCAACGCGGACCATCCTCAGGGTGGTTGGCCTCGTGGGGTCCGCTTTGCCCGCCTTAACTGCTCTGGCGCAGAACACCGCTGAGCCTGCGTATCAGGGTATGCAACCCGCACTCGTGCAAGGCGTTCAGGATGGGATGGCGACCGGCAAACCGAAAATCCGCCACGTTTATCTCGCCGCGCCCGACGTACTCGCTGTGGTAGTAGACACCCAGCATGTTTGGAGTGGGCCGGCACAAAAGTACGTCCCGCAACCCGGCGATACGATCAAACGCTCCAACCCGCAAAACTATGGCAAGCGGGGGAACCAGTTTTTCTGGAACCGCTTCATCATCCGTGATGACGCGTCCATATCTCGCGCAGTCCCTGAGTGGTAGACCGTGATTGATTTGGAGAATGACAATAGTATGCCCGCGCAACACACCCCGCAAATCCTGCTTTGTTCCGCATGGCAAACAGTGAATATCGGTGACATTGCCCACACGCCGGGTGCACTGGCCGTGCTGGAACAGTATCTGCCGGAAGCCGAGGTAACGCTCTGGCCGCACAACCCGCTGACACCGGATATAGAAGCGATGATCCGGCGACGTTTCCCGCGCTTTAGTGTCGTCAGCGGGACAGTCTCCGAAGACGGCACCGGGTCGAGCCCCGAACTGAACCGGGCGATGGATGCGTCCGATTTTCTCCTGCATGGCTCAGGACCGGCGACGCTGGCATGGAAGAACGCCGAGGGATTTACGCGGCGGACAGGTCGACCCTTCGGTGTTTACGGCGTCACCTATGGTCTGTACGGCATTCCGGAGAAAGCGACACTCAGCCGGGCACGGTTCGCTTATTTCCGTGACTCGGTCTCGCTCGAAGCCGCTCGCCGCGACGGGGTTCGTCCGCCGGTCATCGGACTCGCTCCCGATGCCGCGTTCGGGTTTGACATGCGTGACGATGCGAAAGCGTCGGCATTTTTGCGCGCGAACGGTCTTGAGGAGGGGCGTTTCCTTTGCTGTATCTCGCGTCTGCGGAACACGCCGTTCTGGGAGATTCCCTCAAAGAAAGTAGCATTCGATCCCGTCAAGCACGCCCGCAACGAGGAGATGAAAGAGCACGACCATCTTCCGTTGCGCGAGGCGATTATCGCCGTGACGCGTAAAACAACGATGAAAGTCCTGATCTGCCCCGAGGACGAAACCCAGATCCGTATCACGAAAGAGAATCTGGTGGATAAACTCCCTGACGATGTGCGTGCCAAAGTCGTCTGGCGCGACCGCTTCTGGCTCCCCGACGAGGCACTCGCTGTGTATTCCCGTTCGGCGGGGTTGTTCGGGAGCGAGATGCATTCCCCGGTGATGTGCATCGGGAACGGGATTCCGGCGGTGGTCTGCCGATGGGCGGAGCAGAGCAACAAAGGGTTTATGTGGCGCGACATCGGTCTGGGCGAATGGCTCTTCGATCTCGATAAAGAGGAGGAGGTCAGGAAAGTCGCTGACATGGTGCTCACTCTTGCGCAAAACCCGTTTGCGGCGAAGGCTAAAGCGACAAAAGCACGCGATTTAGTGCGCAATCGCTTCACCGAAACGATGGCAGTCGTTCGCCGCGAGGTTCTCACTGCCTGCAATGCGCGGTCCAAATAATGAACCCATGTACGCGATAACGGCACCGAAAAGAGTAAACGCATCGTGTGATAAAGGCGAAATGGCGTCGAGGGTAGCTAGAAGCGGGCGAAATACTTATGAGACTGCTGAAAGAAGATATAGCCGCCTTGCTCACTGACTGGTGCGCGGGTTTGTTGCGGTATCAGATCGACGATCCCGGCGATACCGGGCGACACGGCGGCCTGTCCTGCCCGGACTGCGGGTTCATCCATGGGCGATGCGGGGACGCACTGTATCCGTTCCTGCGCCGCGCGCGGGAAACCGGCGATGAGCGATGGATTCGAGCGGCGATTGCGGTGCAACGATGGTCGGATGTGGTCTCACACGAGGACGGTTCGTTCCGAAACGACGTCGAGGGTAACGACTGGAACGGCATCACTGTTTTCTCGACGCTGGCACTGGCGGAAGCGTTGCATTTCCACGGCGAACTCCTGCCGGAGAAGGTTCGTGCCATGTGGACCTACCGGCTTGAACGCGCGGCGTACTGGATCAACGGCGTGGACTGGTCAAATCATGGCACCATAAACTACCCGATTTCGGCGGCGGCGGCACTGGCAAGCGCGTCTCGCGTTCTGGAGAACGAAACGCTTCTGGGGACCGCGCGCCACTGGGGGGCATGGGTGCGGGATTACTTCCTGCCGGACGGCGTTCTATTCGGAGAAGGGGTGCGGGTACCGACAGCGCGGGGCGTCTATGCCGTTGACGCCCTGTACAATCTGGAAGAGTCGTTGCCGAACCTCGCTCTGTACGCGGAAGTTAGTGGAGATGTGGAAGCACATAAGCAGATCCTGCGCTCGTTCGAGTCGCATCTTGATTTTCTGTTGCCGGATGGCTCCTACGATGCGGGCTGGTGTTCGCGCAGTTTCAAGTGGACACTGTGGGGCAGTCGTACCAGCGACGGACTCGCGGGGTTGTTGTTCTACGCCCGGTTTGATGACCGCATCGCGGAGGCGGTGTGGCGTAACGTGAAGTATCTGCGTTCTTGCACCCACGATGGCTTGTTGTACGGCGGTCCGCATCTCAAAGAGCACGGTCGTCCGCCCTGTATCCACCACACCTTTGCGCACGCCAAGGCGCTCGCCGTCGCACTGGATAGCGGGTATTTCCCGGCAATGCGGCGTGCCCTGCCCGGCGACGAGCCGCGTGGTATTGTTAACCGTCACTCGCTCGGGACGACGTTTGTTGCGCGGGGGGATTGGCGGGCATCGTTCACCGTTTCCGATGTGTTTTATGGCAAGCGTAGCTCCCATGCCAGCGGAGGCGCGATGACAATGCTGTGGCACGCCGCCACCGGTCCCCTGTGTGTTTCCAGCATGAGTCATTACGACCGGATCGAGGGGCGCAATATGGCGAAGGCACAGTCGGACGACGAGATCGCGGTCCTCACCCCTCGTTTGGAGCGCGGTGACTTTTCGAGCGCACTGGACTTCAACGCCACACTGGAGGCGGGCGAGGATTTGGTCACTGCGGGTGGGCGGCTGACCAATCTTCAAGGCGAGGCGGCGGGTGAATTCCTGCTGGAGACGGGCTTCGGCACGGATCACGTCCACTTCCATGCGCGGGGTGCGGGAGCCGTCTTTGTCCTGCCGGTTGTTTCGCGCGGCGATGAAATCGTCGAATGGTCTGAGCGTCGGGTGGAGATTTATAAGCCGCAGGCACGGGTGGTTTGCGAATCGTCGGGGGTGATTCGGGGCGCAAGGGATCGCGTATTCCATTTTGTGCCCGGTGTACAAGCGGTGCAACTTGAAATTGATGTGCCCGCCGAGGGTGTGGACGTATTTCTGCGGATACAGGAGCGATTATGAGTCAGTCCGAATTTTCCGTCGTCGGTATCTATCAGGTCCCGTTCGGCGTGGTGCGCCGCAAACCGTATTCACTGCTTAAACGCGTTGCAAATCAAGGAGGATCGTTGAAATGTTAAAACCGAACCTTGCGTCTGTTGTTTATCACCGCGCTACGGTGACGGAGCGGGATTCGTCTGTCTCCATCCCGGAGAACCAGCGTATCCCGTTTGGATGGTCGGGATTTGCCATCTCGGCGCAAAAAAAGGCACCCGGTGTCTTACTCCAGTGGAACGAGCCGCCTACTGGCACGATTCCAGCACGGTTACGGGTGACGGTCGCACTGGATGTCCGTGAGGCGAAGCGGATGGAAGCACGCACTGCTCAAACGGGCGAACTACTCGGCACTTTCGACATTCGCTATCCCTCCGCCTGTCAGCCCTTCGAGATAACGGTGACCCCGGAAGCGGTGGCACGGGCGGCACGCGAAGGAGTACGCCTGCGGCAGACGGAGGGGGAACGTCCCCTCTGGTTACTTGATGGTGGCAACGATGCCCCCGATGCGTTCGCGCCTCACTTTCTCGGCGCGGTATCCAGTGACCGATGGGCGCAGTTTGAGGCGCGGCTCTGCTCACCGGCGAGCCTTCAAGCGTTCGGCTGGATCGAAGGTTGCGTCCTGGACGGTTTATGGCAAATGGCGCAACTTCCCGGCAACGAACCGGCACGTGAGGCATTGACCGCGCACCTACGCCGGTTCGTTGCCGCGAGCGGTGACCTCGACTATGAGGGACCGGGAAGCAAGCCGGAGCGAAACCGGATGTATGGCATGGAGGGATTGCTACCGTTCGCGATAATCGCACAGGTCGAACCGCAAAATCCGGTCCTCAAAATGGCGGAGCGGGAGATCCGAGCACGACTGGATAAAGGGAATGCCGTGACGGATCGCGACAATACGACAACGGAAGGGGTTTATATCGCCGGGTATCCGCTCGCGGCGTTGTCGCGGGCATGGAAGCGTGACGACCTCGCCTTGCTCGCACTGGCGCAACTACGGACGCGGCGCGACCGAAACGTCATCGGGGGCACGATTTACCAGGGAGTGAGTAGCGAGGGACGCCCGCATCTGCCCAACTGGGCGCGTGGTGTCGCCTGGTATCTGCTTGGATTCGCCCGCGTGCTGGAAACACTGGGAGCGGAGGGAAAGACGAACGACCTTCACGACGAGTTCCGCCGCGCCGCGCTCTGGGCGATGCCCTTCCAGCGAGCGGACGGGCTGTGGGGGAACTTTCTGGACGATCCGAGATCGGTCGCAGATACTTCCGGCTCGGCGGGCATCGCGACCGCACTGGCGATAGGAGCGCGGCGCGGCTGGTTACCGGGCGCGGCTCGCAAGACAGCACAACGCGCCGAAGCCGGATTGGAATCCCACCTCACGCCGGATGGATTTCTGGGAGGCATGGCGCAGTTTAACAAGGGCGGGGAGTCATTGCAGCGTTCGGACTATCGTGTCATCGCTCCGATGGCGATGGGGCTTGCGGCGCAACTTCGCGTCGCAAATCGGAAATAATCACTCGGACCCCCTTTGCGTGGAAATCGCCCCCACTACCGGGGAAAGTAGCTCTGGAACGTGCCTCACCGAGCCGCCAAGACCGTCCCCATGCCGTCGCGATCACCCGAGTCAGACGATTGCGCCCGATCAACTGAATCGCCCGACTCGGCGCGGTCGGGCGGTTGTCGGACCTGACCAGATCTCAGCCGTTGGAGGGACACACATCGTACGGAACCGTCCCGTCGCGCTTATCCAGACGCGAACAATGATCCCAGAACTACTGACATGTCCACCGCCCATTCCTGAATCGCCGGACGCGTCGCGGCAGAGAAGTGATAGTAGTCATTGTAGGGGGCAACCATCGCCATCTATATCGAATAGTTATTTGAGGAGGAGTTCATTCGTCCCAAAATAACAGTAACTGACAACAGTGTCAATGATAATGAACGAAAAAGCGGCTACTATCTTTTGTTGATAGTAACCGCTTTTTAGTGGGTCGTGAGGGATTTGAACCCACAACAAGCTGATTAAGAGTCACCACGGAAAGCAATTAGGCATTGTAACCTGAACCTCTCTTAAAGAAAGTAAGTGATTGATCAAAAATATGTTATCATTTGCTCACGATGAGCCACTTAACAAAAATAGCATTGACGGATGAGCAACGCATTGCGCTGGAAAAAGGCTACAAGTTCGGCAAGGTTCATGGATTCCGTCAGCGTTGCCTGATGATTTTGCTCAAAGCCCGACAGAAACCATCGCGAGCAATTGCGGAGCAGTTAGGTTGCTGCATGGTGTCGGTCAATGCGTGGGTTAGGCACTATCAGAGCGAGGGTATTGACGGACTGCATATTAAAGAAGGGCGAGGTCGGCGGACAATCCTACAAAAAGAAACCGATTTGCCTGCTGTGCATCTCGCCGTCCAAGCGAATCGACAACGCCTTAGCCTTGCTCAGTCGGCTCTGCAAGAGGAGTTAAACAAGCAGTTCAGTCGCAGTACCTTGAAGCGTTTCCTGAAAAAAATGGTTGCGGATACGGATGAATCCAGCGTCGAGTAAAAGGCAGTCCCGATCCTGAAGAGCATGCCTTCAAGGTAGCGAGTTTACGACGATTGGAGGGATTGGCACAGCAAAGACAAATCGACCTATTTTACAGCGATGAGTGCAGGGTATCGCTTGTGCCATGCGTACCTTATGGATGGCGTTTCAAAGACGAACAATTAAGCATTCCCAGCACGAGTGGCAGAGGGGTGAACTGCTTCGCTTTGCTCGCCTGTGATAACTGCTGCTTTTTTCGCCTGACGCAAGAGAGTATTGATGCGGCTACGATTTGTGACTATTTGGATCAGTTCAGCCAGCATTTGCCCCGTCCAACGGTGGTTGTTCTGGACAATGCGCCTGCCCATCAAGGCGAGGTGAAGAAACGGCGTGCTGCATGGGAGGCAAAAGGGTTGTACATTCTCTTCCTGCCTGTATATTCGCCTGAACTTAACATCGCGGAGATATTATGG